>NZ_JBFRTN010000062.1:0-946 GCF_041474095.1 Vibrio sp. 10N.222.54.A3 | reverse complement strand
CTGTTTTCGACAGCTCTGTATCTCGCGGTCAACCTGCTGAATTCCCTGTAACTGGCGTAATTCAAGGTTGGGTACAAGCTCTACAAATGATGCCTGTTGGCTCTAAGTGGAAGCTATACATCCCTCAAGATCTAGCATACGGTGAGCGTGGCGCAGGTGCTGCAATCCCACCATTTGCTGCTCTAGTATTTGAAGTAGAACTTCTAGCTATTCTTTAATTTTTATAAAAACCTTTAGTAAAACAAAATACTATTGGCAAATAAAATTGAAATAATCCAACGGCGATGTGACTACATCGCCGTTTTTCGTTTATAGTGAAAGAGTAAATTACTTTATTACTTAAGGACGAATAATGAAGAAAGTACTCATCACAGTTTTAAGCAGCCTTGCTGTTGTCTCTTGCGCTAGCACTAGCGACTCTGAACAAACCAGTTCATCATCAGATACCAACTATTCCCAACTATCACAAACTGCACTAATGGCAGCAGTGAATATGTGGTCTCAGCAGAACGAAACAACACCACTTGTGGATACGGTAGCTGACCAAGCTTCTGTTACCAGCGACCAAGCAGTTGGCGGTATTGGTTCAATGTTGGCCCTTGCACAAAACTCACTTGGCACAGCCGACAACAAAGAACTCGCGACACTTATTCCAGGCATGTCGAGCCTTGAGTCTACGGGGCTATCATCGCTACTAAGCTCACAAGGTGCCGTTGAAAGTGCGTTTTCTGGATTAGGCATGGATCCATCAATGGTTACGACATTTGCGCCAATCATTCTTCAAGCATTGCAGTCACAAGGTGCGACGAGCGGCCTGATGGATTCACTTTCAGCTATATGGCAATAATCGTTAGTTATTAATAGCTAGCTTAAAATCTAATAAGGGCACTTCGGTGCTCTTTTTTGTGCGTGGAAGAAAAGATATTTGAGATACGAGATACGAGAT
>NZ_JBFRTN010000061.1:0-54471 GCF_041474095.1 Vibrio sp. 10N.222.54.A3 | reverse complement strand
GAAAGCCGCGATGAACCAATAAAAAGGGGCTGACGTTATGTCAGCCCCTTCGGGTATCTATACAGTGCTGTTATTTAGTTGATTACCAACCTTTAACGACGCCACCTTGGAAGATGTCAGAAGCTGCGTTGTACACTTCTTCAGTTTGGTAAGCTTTAACGAAGTTTTGTACGTTTTCAGCGTTTAGGTTGTCTTCACGAGAAACGATTAGGTTTACGTAAGGAGAATCTTTGTCTTCAACGAATACGCCATCTTTTTGTGGAGTCAGGTTGATAGAGCTCGCGTAAGTTGTGTTGATGATAGATAGAGCAACATCATCAAGAGAACGTGGCAGTTGAGCTGCGTCTAGTTCAACAATCGTTAGGTTCTTAGGGTTACCCACGATGTCGCGAACTGTAGCTAGAAGACCTGCGCCTTCACGAAGTTCAAGAAGACCTTGTTGCTCAAGAAGAAGTAGAGAGCGACCTAGGTTTGTAGGGTCGTTTGGTACAGCAATACGAGCACCGTCTTGGATTTCGTCTACCGATTTCACTTCTTTAGAGTAACCCGCAATTGGGTAAACAAACGTGTTACCAGCGATAGTTAGCTTGTAGCCACGGTCAGCCACTTGCTGATCTAGGTACGGTGCGTGTTGGAATGCGTTGATGTCGATAGAACCATCATCTAGAGCTGCGTTTGGTGTTACGTAATCCGTGAAAGTAACCAGTTCAACGTCTAGGCCGTATTTCTCTTTCGCTACTTTAGCTGCCACTTCAGCAACTTGCGCTTCTGCACCTGCCATTACGCCAACTTTTACTTTAGAAGTATCCACTTCTTTATCACCACAACCTGCTAGAACTAGCGCTGAAGCTGCTGCTGCGATAGTTAGTAAACCTTTAAGGTTAAATTTCATAATAATCTCCTTTTAATAAATCTATTTAATTAGGTTCAGACGACTCTAATCTTTATGTGTGAGTCTTTATCTGTGGTCAACGCGGCGAACTAATGAATCACCGATTGATTGAATAATTTGTACCAGCACAATCAACATCACTACTGTCACAGCCATGATGGTCACATCGTAGCGGTGGAATCCGTAACGAATCGCGACATCACCTAGGCCACCACCGCCTACAGTACCGGCCATTGCTGAGTAGCTCACCAGAGTCACTAGCGTAATCGTTACTGAGTTGATGATAGTCGGTAGTGCTTCTGGAAGCAGAACCTTATTGATGATTTGTGTTGGTGTTGCGCCCATTGATTGGGCCGCTTCCACTAGACCTGTTGGTACTTCAAGTAGTGCACTTTCGATAAGTCGAGCCACGAATGGGATAGCGCCAATCGTCAGTGGAACAATCGCTGCTGTTGTACCGATGAAGGTACCAATCAGCATCTTAGTCAGTGGAATAATCGCAACCATCAAAACTAAGAAAGGTACTGAACGACCCACGTTCACAATCGCACCTAGAATCTTGTTTACTTTGGTGTTCTCTAACAGGCCACCTTTTTTAGTCGTATGCAGAATCACGCCTAGTGGAATACCGACCGCGAAGCCAACAATGCCTGCAACAGCAACCATGTAAAGCGTTTCGCCTGTTGCGCCTAATAGAAGGTTACCGTTAAGGCTGATCCAGTCAGCAATCTCGTTGAAACTAAAGGACATAACCAAGCACCTCTACTTTTACATTGTTGTCGCGTAGGAATTGGATAGCAGCATTATCATCTGCTTCATTACCGAACAGTTCAGCGACCATCATGCCGAACTTCACGCCACCGGCGTAATCAAGGTCAGAACTTAAGATGCTGACATCGATATTGAATTTACGTGCGATTTGCGTCATTAGCGGAGCATCAACCGTTGCACCCGTAAACTCAAGACGCACCAGCGGGTAGCTGCTGTTTACGCGAGTCTCTTGCAAACGTGCTTGGTAATCTTCAGGGATCGTCAGATCCAACGTTGAGCGAATAAACTGATGCGCTAGCTCTGTCTTCGGATGAGCAAAGATGTCACCGACTGTACCTTTCTCTACCAATTCACCGCCGCCAATGATCGCAACCTCGTGACAAATGCTTTTAACCACATCCATCTCGTGTGTAATAAGCAGGATAGTGATGTTCAGCTTGCGGTTGATTTCACGCAGCAGCTCAAGGATAGATTGAGTTGTTGCTGGATCCAATGCGCTGGTGGCTTCATCACATAGCAGTACTTTCGGGTCAGAGGCCAGTGCGCGAGCAATCGCCACACGCTGCTTTTGACCACCACTTAGGTTTGCCGGGTAGGTGTCACGCTTATCAGCAAGGCCAACCAGTTCAAGTAACTCGCTGACTTTCGCTTCAATAATCGCTTTATCTTTACCAGCAAGTTCTAGAGGCAGTGCTACATTGTTAAATACAGTACGAGAAGACAGCAGGTTGAAGTGCTGGAATATCATGCCGATGTTACGGCGCGCTTCGCTAAGTTCTGATTTGCTGAGTTTTGTTAGGTCGATACCGTCAACAATCACTTCACCAGAGGTCGGAGCTTCCAACATATTTACACAACGGATCAGGGTACTTTTGCCTGCACCAGAAGAGCCGATGACTCCAAAGATTTGACCTTGAGGAATGTGGAGGTTGATATCAATTAAGGCATTGATTTCTTTAGTGCCTTGATAAAAAACCTTGTTGACTTGATTCACTTTAATCATAGAGAAACCCGTGCAGGTAGAACAGAATAATATGTCGATAGCTCGCTCGATTTACAGACGATGCTATGGTGTTCTATGATCTAAGTCAATAGATATTTTTACGTCTAGACGGCTAAACGTCGATTGTATGGCTAAGCTAGAAACAAATCGTTAACGAACGCAAAACTAAATAGATAGTGATGAAGCAAATAAAGCGTGTAATAATTAATGATTAATAGAGAGTTGATAGAGAACAAAATTTTGTCTAAACCTGCTGTTTTTTTAGATCGTGATGGAGTGATTAACGTTGATCACGGCTACGTACATGATGAGCATGACTTTGAATACATCGATGGTGTGTTTGAAGCGGCGAAAGCGTTTAAAGATATGGGTTATTTATTGGTGCTAGTGACCAACCAATCTGGTATTGCTCGCGGCATGTTTAGTGAAGACCGTTTTCTTTCTTTAACGCAGTGGATGGATTGGAACTTTGTTGATAATGGTGTCGAGCTCGATGGCATTTATTACTGTCCTCACCACGCTGAGCACGGTATTGGTGACTACAAGCAAGATTGTGAATGTCGTAAGCCAAAGCCAGGCATGTTCATTTCTGCTCGTGACTTTCTGAAGATTGATATGGCTAACTCGGTCATGATCGGCGATAAAGCGGAAGACATGATGGCTGCAGAAGCAGCAGGTGTTGGTACTAAAGTCTTGGTAAGAACGGGTAAACCCATCACTGAAAAAGGTGAAGCGTTGGCTAGCGTGGTACTTGATAGCATTAAAGACGTACCCGCTTTCTTAAAAGGCTAAACGTTTTATTTATCACTAAGGTATGGACCTATCATTAGGCACTTACATTAGGTTTGTTCGAACCTGTGAATAGGCTAAGTGTCGTTGACTATATAAAGATGAGGAACGAAGTATGAAAGCTATGTTGGTAGCATCTCTATGTACAGTAGCATTGGTTGGGTGCTCTAAATCAGCAGCCCCTGAGACTGATAGCGCAACATCGAATGATCAATTCGCGACTTATCAATGTGAGTCTGACGTCTCGTTTGATGTGTCTTACCTTGATAATGAAAAAGCGGTACTACGCTTGCCTGATAATGAATACCGCCTGACTCAAGTTCCAGCGGGCTCAGGAACCAAATACATCTTAGATGATGGCACTTCAGAGATGATTAACAGCATCACTTTGCGCACGAAAGGTGACAATGCGCGTCTAGAACTTGGTCGCGTAGTCTATCGAAATTGCCAAAAGTAAGTCATAGTAAGAACTGCTAGTATTTACAAACAGTTAAGTGAGGGAATCTACCCTCACTTTTTCTTCTCTTCCCTTTAACGTTAGACTTTTTATGAGCAAAAAACTCACTATTCTTGATATTGCAAAGCTGTCCGGTGTTGGTAAGTCAACCGTATCACGCGTTCTGACCAATGATCCAAAAGTGAAACCTGAAACCCGTGAAAGGGTGGAAAGAGTAATTCAAGAATCTGGGTACACGCCTTCAAAATCTGCGCAATCGATGCGCGGTGGCAGCCAAAAAGTCATCGGCGTGATTATCTCTCGTTTGGACTCTCCCTCTGAAAACAAAGCCGTTAGCACGATGCTGGCCGAGTTGTATCGAGCGGATTACGATGTCGTGATCATGGAAAGCCAACTTGATAGAGATAAAGCCAATGAGCACCTGCAAGTTCTAAAGCGTCGTAACGTTGATGGCATTATTGTATTTGGTTTTACTGACTGCGATATTCCGGCAATCGAAGCTTGGGAACACAAAGCGGTGGTGATTGCTCTGGATACCGAGAACGTGACGTCGATTAACTATGATAACCAACAGGTGATCAATAGTGCGTTGGTGCATTTATCGGATCAAGGGATCTCTGACATTGGCTTTATCGGGGTTGATCCTAGTGATAAATCAACCGGTGAACTGCGTCTTAAGGCTTATCTCGATTGGTGTGAAAACACAGGTTCGGTGGCAAACTATCGTACTGGTCAACTTCATCACGAAAGTGCTTATCAGCTGGTGGATGAGGTACTAACACCTAACACCCAAGCTATAGTCTGTGCTAGTGACACATTGGCTCTCGGTGTGATCAAACGTCTGCAAGAGCGACAACGTGAAGATGTGGTCGTCACCGGCGTTGGTGGTAATGATCTTCTCTCTTTCTTGTTCCCTCGAGTATTTAGCATTGATCCTGGGTATCAATCTGCAGGTAAATTGGCCGCTAATCTATTGATCTCTCAGCTTTTAGGCAATTCAGAGATCTCTCATCACACTCAATCTCCGATTCTATAATCCACTCAATTAAGCGAAATTGAACCGCTTAGATTAAAATTAGAGTGTGATCTCTTTCAATTAATGGGACTGTTCCCATTTTAATTTATCATTCATGTGGGCATTATAATAACCGTGATTGGGAATGTTCCCATCAATCTAAATCGAAGTGGTTATAGCTGCATGGTTTAGAAGAGTAATTGAATGAAACCAGGGTGGGGTAGTATGAGTAAGATAGCGAAGCAAGACGTTGCGCGTCTTATCGAGTTAGTCGGTGGTAAAGAAAACATTGCGAGTGTCAGCCACTGTCTGACTCGACTGCGTTTTGTATTGAACGATACAGAGCAGGCCAACAAAGCTGAACTCGAAAAACTGAAGCTAGTAAAAGGCTGTTTTACTAACGCAGGCCAATTCCAAGTTGTGATTGGCACTGAAGTTGATGAAGTGTACGCACTTCTGATTGAACAGACAGGTAAAGAGGCATCATCAAAAGATGAGGCGAAGCTGGCTGCTCGTCAAAATATGAACTTCCTTGAGCGTGGTATCTCCCATTTAGCCGAAATTTTCGTACCACTGCTGCCTGCCATCATTACAGGTGGTTTGATTCTTGGTTTCCGTAATGTGATTGGCGACATTCGCATGTTCGACGGCAAAACCTTAGTTGAAATCAGTCAATTCTGGGCAACCGTTCACTCTTTCTTATGGTTGATCGGCGAAGCTATTTTCTTCTTCCTACCGGTTGGTGTGTGTTGGGCTACGGTTAAGAAGCTTGGCGGAACCCCAATTTTGGGTATCACGCTCGGTGTGACCTTAGTTTCACCACAACTCATGAACGCATACATGATAGGTAAATCGGTACCTGAGGTATGGGATTTTGGACTGTTTGTGATTGAGAAGGTCGGTTATCAGGCTCAGGTGATCCCAGCAATGTTAGCGGGTGTGGCTTTGGCGTTCATTGAAACCAATCTTAAGCGCATCGTCCCTGCTTACTTGTACCTAGTTGTGGTGCCATTTGTATCGATTATTTTGTCTGTGATTCTAGCGCACGCTTTCATTGGCCCATTCGGTCGTATGTTAGGCGATGGTGTGGCATTCGCAGCTAAAGCGGCAATGACAGGTGATTTTGCGATTCTTGGTTCAGTGGTTTTTGGTTTCCTATACGCACCTTTGGTTATCACGGGTATTCACCACACCACCAACGCGGTGGATCTGCAACTGATGCAAGACTTAGGCGGGACACCAATTTGGCCTTTGATTGCACTATCAAACATTGCACAAGCATCGGCAGTAGTCGGCATCATTATCTTGAGTAAGCGTGAAGGTGAACGAGATATCTCGGTTCCTGCGGCAATCTCAGCCTACTTAGGTGTAACAGAGCCTGCGATGTACGGTATTAACCTTAAATACAAATTCCCAATGCTGAGCGCAATGATTGGTAGTGCTGTTGCAGCCGCAATCTGTGGTAGCGCGGGTGTGATGGCGAATGGTATCGGTGTCGGCGGCTTGCCGGGCATCCTATCGATTCAACCTCAATATTGGTCGATTTACCTAGTCGCGATGCTGGTGGCGATAGTACTGCCTATCACGCTAACCCTGTTTTTCTACAAGCGAGCCCAATCCAAGGGTGAGTTAGAAACCGCGAACGCGTAATGCATTGAATAAGCGATGACTCCAAAATGAGTTATCGCTTTTTCTCTTAGTTATAGCTTTTTCTTTTAGTTATAACGGCTATTCGACCATGATTCACATGGTGATTTTTATTTTATATTTTCTGGTAAGTGAGTGTTAGAGATGGCGATGACTGAACATGATGAAAGCTGGTGGAAAACCGCAACCATCTATCAAATCTACCCAAAGAGCTTCTGCGACAGTGGCAGTAAAGGTACTGGCGACATCAAAGGGATCATTTCGAAACTGGATTACCTCAAACATTTGAGTGTCGATGCGATTTGGCTAACCCCGGTTTACGCATCTCCTATGATCGATAATGGTTACGATATCTCAGACTACTACGCGATTAATCCTCAATTCGGCACCATGGAAGACTTCGACTTATTGCTGTCTGAAGCGCACCAACGTGGTATCCGTATCGTGATGGATATCGTGGTAAACCACACCTCGACAGAGCATGCATGGTTTCAATCTGCTTTGGGCGACAAAAACAGCTCTTACCGCGATTACTATATCTGGAAAGATCCCGTAGATGGTCAAGCACCAACTAACTGGCAGTCTAAGTTCGGTGGTAATGCGTGGGAACTAGATGAGGCGACTGGGCAATACTTCCTACACTTATTCGCCAAAGAACAGGCTGACCTCAACTGGGAGAACCCGGTTGTACGTGAAGAAGTGAAAGACGTTATCAGCTTTTGGGCAGAAAAGGGCGTTGATGGTTTCCGCTTGGATGTGATCAACCTGATTTCGAAGCAGCAAGACTTTCCTAATGATGATATCGGTGATGGCCGTCGTTTCTATACCGATGGTCCACGTGTACACGAATACCTGAAAGAGATCAGCGAAGCCGTATTTCAGAAGTACGGCAGCGTGACCGTAGGCGAGATGTCTTCAACCACGTTGGAACACTGCCAGCAATACTCAAACGTTGATAACAGTGAGCTATCGATGGTGTTTAACTTCCACCACCTTAAGGTCGATTACACCAATGGTGAGAAGTGGACCAATGCGCCGTTTGATTTCTTACAGCTCAAATCGATCTTTAACCACTGGCAAACGGGATTGAATGGCAAAGGGTGGGGCGCACTATTCTGGTGTAACCACGACCAACCAAGAGTGGTGAGTCGCTTAGGTAACGATCAGCAATATCGCGTTGAATCAGCCAAGATGCTCGCCGCTTCTGTCCACATGATGCAGGGCACACCTTATATCTATCAAGGTGAAGAGATTGGCATGACTAACCCTAGCTATACTGAAATTAGCCAGTATCGTGATGTTGAGAGTACCAATATGTACGACATCATGGTGAACCGTGATGGTGTGGCTCATGAAGATATGATGGCGATTTTGGCGCAGAAGTCTCGTGATAACTCTCGTACACCAATGCAATGGAACAGTGAGCCTTACGCAGGGTTCTCACAAGCTCAGCCATGGCTTGATGTAGCGAATAATTACCCTGGGATTAACGCTGAGCAAGCACTGGAAGACAAAGACTCTGTTTTCTATTTCTATAAGAGTTTGATTGAGTTACGTAAACAAGTGCCAGTGATTACAGATGGCAGCTATCAAGATCTATTACCTGATCACTCATCCATTTTTGCATATGCACGTGAGAACGAAGGGCAAACCTTGCTGTGTATTAACAACTATTATGGTGAAGAGGCGGAGTGCGTTTTACCGGAACGTTTTGATATGACTAAGGCGAAGAGTCTGTTGTCTAACTATCAACAAGCGAACACTTCAGTTGCATTACATCATCAAGTGTTACGTCCTTACGAGACTCGTATTCTCTTGATTGAAGGGTAACCTTGTTTCATTTCAATGAGCCTAATTTTGATTCCCCTTAAAAGATTAGGCTTCTACAAAGGCTTTGGAGTGCTTCCCAAAGCCTTTTTTGTTTTAGTGATGGCTGGAATATCGTGCCTCGAGTCTACTTGCGAGAAGTTTGAGCATCGAGTGCCAGCAACGACAGAGCAGGTAATGAACTCTAAGACGCGTAATTCACCGAGTAGCGAGTTGGTTTGTGGTTCATTGCCAATACGATGTTCAATACTGCGGTGCCTAATACAGAAACGGCAATCACCCAAGGTGACACGAAGAAGAACGATGCAAACAGAATACATGCATCAATACCCATTTGTGTTTTACCTACCGAGATACCGTAGCGGTCTTGGATAAACAAGCACAGTACGTTGAAGCCACCCAGACTTGAGCGGTGACGGAATAGGATTAGCATACCTAAGCCCATTAATAAGCCGCCGGCAACAGCACAATAGATCTCGTTATGAACTTCTAGCGAGATAACTAAGTATAAATGATCGGCAAACACAGATACTAAAGCCCCTGAGATGGCACTGCTTATTGCGAAGTGACGGCCAAATCGTTTCCATGCTAATAAGTAGAATGGGCAATTAGCAATAAAGTACAAAATACCAAAGGTTACCGGCATAAATTGACTCAAAAGCAGAGCCAAGCCAGTAGTGCCACCAGTAAGCAGGTTCGCTGACTGTAAAAAGAAGACGCCTAACGCCACTAAAAACGTGCCAGTGAGGATTGCTACCCAATCTTCTTTACGTGAGTGTTTTTCCATCGTTTTTATAATTACCTAACCAATAAAGGCGTGCATAGTAGAGAAAAACCTTAGCTTTCGGTAGCTAGAGGGGCAAAATTAAGGTAAACCTATGTAATCTGCGTTTTACAGGGTGTAAATCGTAAAATTGACAGTAAGCGTCATCTTTGGTTGGATAAGCTTAATAACCATGATGAATCTTATTTGTGATTATGAAAAAACTGCATGATAAAATTGCAATTAGCTCTTTATGACCTAGATCAAATTATGTAGAATGCGTCACATCAAAACGGTGACGGAAACGTTTGCTTTCGGTCGTTGTGTGGTTTTTTTGAAACTTTCAGTACAATCTGAGTCAGGAGATACAGATGCTTAAGCGTGACATGAACATTGCTGATTACGATGCGGATCTATTCGCAGCTATCCAAGAAGAAACTCTTCGTCAGGAAGAGCATATCGAACTTATCGCTTCAGAAAACTACACAAGCCCACGTGTAATGGAAGCTCAAGGTTCTCAGCTAACAAACAAATACGCTGAAGGCTACCCAGGCAAGCGTTACTACGGTGGTTGTGAGTACGTAGACAAAGTTGAAACTCTAGCAATTGAACGTGCATGTGAACTATTTGGTGCAGAGTACGCAAACGTACAGCCTCACTCAGGTTCTCAAGCAAATAACGCTGTATACATGGCACTACTAAATGCAGGCGATACGGTTCTAGGTATGAGCCTAGCACACGGTGGTCACCTAACTCACGGTTCTCCAGTAAACTTCTCTGGTAAGCTTTACAACATCATCCCTTACGGTATCGATGAAGCGGGTCAAATCGATTACGAAGAGATGGAAAAGCTGGCTATCGAGAACAAGCCTAAGATGATCATCGGTGGTTTCTCTGCTTACTCTCAAATCTGTGATTGGAAGCGCATGCGTGAAATCGCTGACAAAGTAGGTGCTTACCTGTTCGTAGATATGGCTCACGTAGCAGGTCTAATCGCTGCAGGCGTTTACCCGAACCCAGTGCCACACGCTCACGTAGTAACTACAACGACGCACAAAACGCTTGCGGGTCCTCGTGGTGGTCTAATCCTTTCTAACGAAGGCGAAGATCTTTACAAGAAGCTGAACTCAGCAGTATTCCCAGGCGGCCAAGGTGGTCCTCTAATGCACGTTATCGCTGGTAAAGCAGTAGCGTTCAAAGAAGCTCTAGAGCCAGAGTTCAAAGAATACCAAGCACGCGTTGTTGCTAACGCAAAAGCAATGGTTGCTGAATTCCTAGCTCGTGGTTACAACATCGTTTCAGGTTCTACAGAGAACCACCTGTTCCTAGTTGACCTAATCAACAAAGACATCACAGGTAAAGAAGCAGATGCAGCACTAGGTGCAGCAAACATCACTGTAAACAAGAACTCAGTACCAAACGACCCACGTAGCCCATTCGTTACTTCAGGTATCCGTATCGGTTCTCCTTCTATCACTCGTCGCGGTTTCTCAGAAGCAGACGCGAAAGAGCTAGCAGGTTGGATCTGTGACATCCTAGATAACATGGGTGATGAGTCTGTTATCGAAGCGACTAAAGCAAAAGTACTAGAGATCTGTAAGCGTCTACCTGTTTACGCTTAATTTTTCTGGCTCAAATAGCTTAATTTCTGTGTCAAAGGTGCTCATTTACATTCGTAAACTCCGCGCCTTTTCCTTGAACTAAAGCTATTTGATTGAAAAATACGATTTGAAAGGCTCCTGTTGGGAGCTTTTTTTGTTTTTTTGGGTATTACGTTGTCGAGCATGCTCACTTACATTCGTAAGCTCCGCGTGCTCTCTTAGAATTTCAAACAACTACTTTGAAAAGCAATGATACTAGAGGCTTCTTTAAAGGAGCTATTTTTTGTATCTGGTGGCTGGTGGATTTGGGATTAAGAGTAAAGAAAAGCGGGTATTAAAAAGGGTTAATGCTTTCACATTAACCCTTTGGTATTTGGTAGTGTCGATTCTACTTTTTGATGCTAAGTAGGGTGCCTGACTTACACTTGAAAGAGTAGTAGTGGCGGCTTTCACTGAACTTACCTAAGCCTTCGCCGTCACAGTAATCGATATTGATATCACGCATCACTTCTAATGTGTCTTCGCTGTTCAAAGCGAATTTAGAGCCATCAGAACAGACAATACGAACTCGTTCATCATGGCTTACAGAGTAAATATCGACTTCAGTATTACACAGCTCAAAAGAGGCTTCGCGAAAGTTGTCTTGCTGAGTATTTGAAGCGCAACCTGCGGTGAGTGCGGCTGCGATAACGGCTAAAAGTCCGAGTCTTTTCATTGTTAATCCTTCACTATCATCAAGTTGAGTGATGAGTTTTATATGCTAGTTTAGGTAGCCTATACAACAATACGCTTTGGTTCAAGGCGCGTTCGTTGACTCTAAGATATAAAAGTATAGGTGCATACAGATAATTTATAATGGGTTTGCTGCGTGTTTCCTTATTACGTATCACCAACAAAAAAAGACCAACACAGAGGTTGGTCTTTAAATAGGAAGATTTTTTAAACGACTATCGAAACTGTTTAGCTTCTGGAAGATACTCAAAACCAGCAGACGCGAGCTTAGCGATTAAGGCTGCTTTGTCGATTTCGTAGAAGTTGACCACTCGATCCAAATCACCACCGAAGTCGTCACGTAGCTTCATGTTGACGATACTCATCAACATTACAGGATCCATTTTTTCAAAATTAGCGAGGTTCATATTAGTCCTCGAAATCTGAGATCAGCAGGTTTGCAGCGGCAAAGGCTGCACGCTCACGAGCTTCTTTAGGAAGAGATTCATCTGCAGCAAGGTCATTCAATGTTTTTACCGCGCAGGTGATCGCTTTAGGGATATAGCCTTGGTCGCCACTGCCAATTTGAGAATACAGTTCACGCACCAAATCACAACAATCGTATACTTTCATTTTTATACCTAACCAAATGATAACTGATCTCAATATACACATAGAGATAAGCAAAAACAAAGTGGATCTGATCAAGTTCAGAGTTAGTTTGTCCTTGCTCAATATCTCACTTGGTTAGCTCGCTGCTTAGGCCGTTCTTTACGGCTTCGTTTGGTACTTGCCGATTAGCCAGAGACTTGTTGTTCAAGTTGATAGGTGACTTCATCAGCAAGATTGAGCTGTTTCGTGAGCTCTTTCAGGTACGCCTTTTCCATGAAATTCTGTTCGTCGGCCACAATCAAAGAGGCTAAGTAGATCTCACTTGCCTGTTGAGGTGACGTTGCCAGTTGAGCGATTTCGCTTGGGTCGAGTGGCTTATGCAGTTCTTCAGAGACCAATTTAGTCAGTTGATAATCAGCGCCCATATTCTCGACGGCTTGCTCTATCTTAGCCATCTCTTCTTCATCAACATGGCCATCAGCTTTAGACGCGGCAATCATCGATCGTAGAATCAGCACGCTGTGGTTTGCATCATTTTCATCAAACTGAGCCTGTTCGGCGTTAGGTGTCTGGCCTTGTTTGGACTGGTAGTCGTTGTAGACTTTATAAGCCAAAGCGCCCAGTGCTGCTGCGCCGCCAATCCCAGCCGCTTTCTTACCCATTTTCTTAGTCTTCTTAGAGCCCATTAACGCACCTAACAGTCCTCCGCCAACTGCGCCTGCACCGAAGGCTCCGAGTGTACTTTTACTGCTACTCTTGCTATTGCTGCCTTGAGAAAGGCCACTTAAACTTGAAGACCCTTGTGAAAGTTTCTGAGTACCTTGTTTTACGAGATCTGATTTAAGTGCTTGGTTCAGTAAGCTTTTGATATCCATCGATACCTCCAATGGTGAGCATGTCCAAAAAGTTGATGACACCAATATACGGATTTAAAGATGAACAGGGGATTAACTTACGTTATTTACTCTACTGATAAATAGAAGGGAGTTTGAAGCGAAATGACAGGCACAAAAAAGGCCACCTAACGGCAGCCTTTCAATGTTTATCTAGTCAGTAATCGGATTACTAAGCTAGTTGAGCCTTAAGGTGCTCGATAACCGTGTCCATTGCGATAGCTTCTTTATCACCAGTACGACGGTTTTTGTATTCGAAGTTACCTTCGTCCATGCTGCGATCGCCGATAACGATAGTGTGAGGGATACCCACAAGCTCGATATCTTTAAACATAACACCAGGGCGCTCTTTACGGTCATCGAATAAAACTTCGATACCCATAGCTGTTAATTCAGCGTATAGCTTCTCAGCTGCTTCTTTAACGCGCTCTGATTTGTGCATGTTCATTGGTACGATAGCAACTTGGAACGGCGCTAGTGCGTCTGGCCAAGTGATACCGAATTTATCGTGGTTTTGCTCGATAGCAGATGCAACAACACGTGAAACACCGATACCGTAACAACCCATCTCTAGGATTACGCTCTTACCATCAGGACCAAGCACGTTACAGTTCATTGCTTTAGAGTAAGTATTACCTAGTTGGAAGATGTGACCCACTTCGATACCACGCTTAAGCTGGATAGTACCTTTACCACATGGGCTAAGGTCACCTTCAACTACGTTACGTAGGTCTTCAACTTGAGCAAGCTCAACGTCACGACCCCAGTTAATTCCGAAGTAGTGCTTACCGTCTACGTTTGCACCAGCGCCGAAGTCACTCATTACAGCAACTGAGCGGTCAACGATGAATGGTAGCTCTAGGCCAACAGGGCCAAGTGAACCAGGACCAGCGCCAACAAGTGCACGGATTTCTTCTTCAGAAGCCATCTCTAATGGAGAAGCAACCTGTGGAAGGTTTTCTGCTTTCACTTCGTTAAGCTCGTGGTCACCACGGATGATTAGAGCAATGATATCTGCTTCTACTTCATCAGATGCTTTAACGAATAGAGTCTTAACTGTCTTCTCGATTGCTAGACCGTGTTGCTCTACCAATTCTGCGATAGTTTTCGCATTTGGTGTATCAACCAGTTCCATCTCTTGAGTTGGTGCTGCTGCATCTTCAGTAGGAGCAAGTGCTTCTGCTTTTTCGATGTTTGCTGCGTAATCTGACTCAGTTGAGAATGCGATTAGGTCTTCGCCGCTTTCAGCAAGAACGTGGAACTCTTGAGAGCCGCTGCCGCCGATTGCGCCAGAGTCTGCCAATACTGGACGGTATTCAAGGCCCATACGGTCAAATGCTTTACAGTAAGCATCGTGCATCGCTTGGTAAGACTTTTCTAAGCCTTCTTTGTCGATATCAAAGCTGTACGCATCCATCATAGAGAATTCACGTGCACGCATTACGCCAAAACGAGGGCGGCGCTCATCACGGAATTTAGTCTGGATTTGGTACAGATTTAGAGGTAGCTGTTTGTAAGAGCTGATCTCGTTACGTACTAGACTCGTTACCACTTCTTCAGCTGTTGGGCTAAGAACAAATGGACGAGAGTGACGGTCTGTGAAACGAAGTAGCTCAGGCCCCATCTTTTCAGAACGGCCAGTCTCTTCCCAAAGCTCAAACGGTTGAACTACGGGCATCAAGATTTCAACGGCACCTGCATTATCGATCTCTTGGCGAACGATATTTTCGACTTTACGCAGTACACGTAGACCAGTAGGTAGCCAAGTATATAAACCTGAAGCTAGCTTACGGATCATACCTGCACGTAGCATCAGCTGGTGGCTGATAACTTCTGCGTCGTTTGGAGTCTCTTTCAGAGTAGAAAGAAGGTAGTTACTGGTACGCATTCTATGGTATCCGTTTCATCATTGATAAAAGAAAATTTGCTGCAGTGAGTGACGACAGCAAATCTGATATAGCCGTATATAATATCAGCCTATTTGGGATCTCAAAAGCGTTCAATGTCAGTTACATTGATGAAAAGCGCCTCAACAACGAATTTCACGTTAAGATCGAACAAATTTACCGCATATTCCTTACTGTCTGGCTTGCCTTTTTTATAGGCAGGTCGCGGATCTTGACCAAGCACTTCTTTGATCACTTGAATGATATGGCGTGCCTGCGGGTGACCAGACAGCTTACTTTGGGCTTGCTGAGAGAAGTTCACATCTAACACTTCTGGTTCATCGGCGGCAAACCCTCCCAATGCATCCGGAATCGAATCTGAATAGGGGATATAAGGCTTGATGTCGATGATCGGTGTACCGTCTACTAAGTCGACGCTGCCGAGATCCAACCAAGTCTGTCCTTTCTCTTGAGACACACCTTTTAGTTCAACCGCAGACATGCCAATTCCATTTGGTCTGAATGTGGCACGTGACGCGAATACACCAATACGTTCATTCCCGCCAAGGCGAGGTGGCCTCACAGTTGGTTTCCAGCCTGCTTCAAGGTTCTTGTCGAACAGAAATAGTAACCAAACATGGCTAAATTGCTCTATATCACGAACAGACTCAAGGCAGTTTGCTGCATCAACCAATCTGACTCTTGAGGTGGATGTGGGTACCAACCTGGGCTGCCTTGGCACAGCGAACTTCTCTTTATAAGGAGACTCAATAAAGCCAACAGGTTCAATTGTGTACATAGTTGGGTGTTCTCTGATTACGATTAAGACGGAAAAATATCATAAAATCGCTTGTTTTTCTTTTGATAACAATTGTCACTTGTAGTGTTATAACATATCAAGTTGGTTATTTAAGGGGAATACAATGAAACCGAATATCCATCCAGATTACCGTCCCGTGGTTTTTCATGACACCAGTGTCGATGAGTACTTCTTAATCGGCTCAACGCTAAAAACAGACCGTACTATCGAATGGGAAGTCGGCAATACTTGCCCTTACTTCACGATTGAGGTGTCGCCAAAGTCGCATCCTTTCTATACGGGCAAACAACGAGTGCTACATAAAGAGGGACGCGTTGCGAACTTCACTCGTCGTTTTGGTCAATTAGGTAAGGGAGCTAAATAATGAAAGTTGTTAAATCACTTAAAAGTGCGAAAAGCCGTCACCCTGATTGCCAGATAGTTAAGCGTAGAGGGCGTCACTATGTGATCTGTAAATCCAATCCAAGATTTAAAGCGGTTCAAAAATAACCGTCAATATGATGTGACATGTGTGTAAAAACGAGGGGAAAGTCAAACTTCATTCATTTGTCTGTTTTTCTTTTCCTTCGAGAGGAACTTAACCGGATATCGAGTGTGTATTTAACGTACGATGTATTTTATTTTCAAGTGAATCAATGGGTTATATTGTGAGTTATATTTCTAGTGAATGCGTTGTTGTAAATTATAAATCTAGTTTTTGTGTTTAATGTAGATTTATTTGCTAATTAATTGTTCAAATAGAGTTAAAAGTCGTCGTTTGTTACACACTTTGTAACATTTTGAATTTCTAATTGATATTTTTGTCGCGTACCCTTCGCTGGCAATTTGAACATCTTTGTCACAATTGCACAGGAATCACTACACAAGGAGGGAACAGATGAGTTCATCTGCTTCAATAAAAAACAACGCACCAAAAAAACCTATTTTCACACGCTTTTTAGACAGCGTTGAATATTTGGGGAACCTTTTACCCCACCCAATCACTCTTTTTGCTATCTTCTGTGTCGCAATCCTAGTTTCTTCAGGTATTGCTGGTTACTTTGAAGTGTCTGTCATGGACCCTCGCCCTGAAGGTGCTAGTGGTCGTGCTGCTGATGGTATGATCCACGTTGTAAGCTTACTTAATGCTGAAGGCTTACAACTCATCGTAACGAATCTAGTTTCGAACTTTGTTGGCTTTGCGCCACTTGGTACTGTACTTGTTGCAATGCTAGGTGTTGCGATTGCTGAGCACTCAGGTCTATTATCTGCGGCAATGCGCGGCATGGTAATGGGCGCATCTCAGCGCATGGTTACTGTAACCGTGGTATTTGCCGGTATTATCTCTAACACGGCTTCAGAGCTGGGTTACGTAGTACTTATCCCTCTTGCAGCAATGCTTTTCCACTCATTGGGTCGTCACCCATTAGCAGGTCTAGCGGCAGCATTTGCTGGTGTATCTGGTGGTTATTCTGCAAATCTACTTATCGGTACGGTTGATCCACTGCTTTCTGGTATCACAGAAACAGCAGCACAAATGCTTGATCCATCTTACTCTGTTGGCCCTGAATCAAACTGGTACTTCATGTTTATTTCGACCTTCTTTATCTCGATTGCCGGCGCATTGGTAACAGAGAAGATTGTTGAACCTAAACTGGGTAAATACAATGTCGAAGACGCGTCTGAAGATCTTTCAAATGACTCAATGGGTAAGCTTACTGCTATTGAGAAGAAAGGCCTTAGATTGGCGGGTGTCGCTGTATTAATCGTGAGTGCGCTTTTAGCTTGGACTGTTGTTCCTGCTGACGGTGTTCTACGTTCAGAGGCGGGCACGATTTCAGGCTCTCCATTCCTGAAAAGTATCGTCGCGTTTATCTTTGTATTCTTTGCTATTCCTGGTTTTGTTTACGGCAAAATTACCGGTTCAATGAAGAATGACCGTGATGTGATTAATGCAATGGCAACGTCGATGTCTTCAATGGGCATGTACATCGTTCTTGTATTCTTTGCTGCACAGTTTGTTGCTTTCTTTAAGTGGACGAACTTTGGTCAAGTGGTTGCTGTAGGCGGCGCAACATTCCTTCAGGATATCGGCCTAACGGGTCCAATGTTGTTCTTCGCATTCATCCTAATGTGTGGTTTCATTAACCTGATGATCGGTTCAGCTTCTGCACAGTGGGCAGTAACAGCACCAATCTTCGTTCCAATGCTAATGCTAGTAGGCTACGCACCTGAAACGATTCAAGCGGCTTACCGTATCGGTGATTCAACAACCAACATCATTACACCAATGATGAGCTACTTCGGTCTTATCCTTGCCGTAGCAACTCGCTACATGAAGAACCTAGGTATCGGTACACTGATCGCGACAATGTTGCCTTACTCAATGGTATTCATGTTTGGTTGGAGCATCTTGTTCTACCTATGGGTATTCGTATTCGGTCTACCAGTAGGTCCAGGCGCTGCAACGTACTACACGCCTTAGTTGTAGAGTAGGGGAAACCTTCTTCTAATTGATATTAAAAAAACCTGCATTGTTTGCAGGTTTTTTGATTTTTTATGGAGAGATAGAACTAGGTTAAGCTCGGATGAGCCAGCTAGCGTTTGGCTAGAATTCTATCTAAGTGGTTTGCGAACTCACGACGGTCGGTTTGAGAAAGGGCACTTGGTCCACCCGTTTGGATGCCACTTGAGCGCATGGTATCCATAAAGTCACGAATGTTCAGACGCGCTTTAATAGTCTCTTTGGTGTAAAGCTCACCACGAGAGCTGAGTGCTTGCCCACCTTTAGTGATCACTTCGTCAGCCAGAGGGATGTCGGATGTAATCACAAGATCGCCGGGTTCAGTGCGCTTTACGATTTCATCATCAGCAATATCAAACCCGCTTGGCACTTGAATTGAGTGAATGTTATTGCGTTTAGGAACGGGAACCAGATGGTTTGCCACAAAGGTACATTCAACCCCTGTGCGCTCAGCTGCGCGTACGATTGTTTCTCGGATAACCTTTGGACAAGCGTCCGCATCAACCCATATCTTCATAGTGTTCTATTTCTCTGTTAGCTTATTTATCGGTCAACTTATTGCTCAGTTGCCTTATTGATCAGTTAGTTTAGCTTCAAGCATGGCAACGCGAGCAGTGAGTTCAAGGATTTGCTTTTCCAGTTGGCTAACACGATCAAGTGCTGGCTCTTCTTGTGTCGCGACTTCAACTTTAGGAACACGATTTGCGCTTTTCCAGCTCTTGATGGTCGTGATTAAAGCGGGCATCGGAACGGATGTGCTCATACGAGCCTTAACTAAAGCAACTGTCGGCTCTTTCCCTTGCGCTTGCAGTCCTTCAAGCACTGATTTCAACTCTTCAGAAACATCTTTTGTCAGCATGTTGATCTCCATTTTTAGTCTTTAGTCATTTTACTCGCTCTGGTGAATGATAGCGAATCATAAAACCGCCCATGGCTTGTGAGAGATCTCTTACAAAGGTTGTGAGATAACACGAATACATCGCTAGAGAGATTGATGCTCACATGGTTAAGGTGTTGAATTTTAATTGTTTTATATAATTAACAACTTTCTTGAATTCAAAATGTGATGCAAATCTATTGTCCGAAATCCTAAATCGCGTAAATTAAACCTTGTCGGAAGGATTCTGACACGGAACAGGAAAGCACCAAGGATTTGGTTATCTTCAGGATGAAGATTTGGTTACTTGGGATTGAGTGATCAAGCATGGAGCGTAAGGACATTGTAGGGATACAGTCAGTTAACAGGAAGTTAGCTGCAACGGAATGACAATGGACACCTTTAGGATTAAAGGGTTGGATTAGCATCAGGACGATGTAAAGGACACCGCTCACGGAACAAGTGATGTGCGCTAACTAGGATTGTTAGCTTTCAGGATGATTGGACACCGCTAGGACGGCGAAGTAAAGGAAAGAGCTGAAGGATTACAGCCACTATTATGGATGATGCATGGAGCATTAATTAGTAGCCGGACTGCTGCGAGTAAGACCCTAGCCCTGACACTTCGGTGTCGGGGCTTTTCTTTTCCTAAGGCTTTTTCTCTATCTAGGGGCTCTCTTTAATTCAGGAGCTTTTATCTAAGCACGCGACATCTGCTTTTCTGCTAATGGTCAACACAAGGAGTGTTTTATGACGATAGCAACCTCAAGAACGCTGTTGGTACCTTATACCGAGCAGTTAGAACATGACTTTATCAAGTTGAATTGCTGCCCCATCAATCGTGCTGAAATGAACGGGCCGCATTCTATTGCCTCTGCAAAACACCTATTTCAAGAAATACTGAACGACAACGTTGGTTTTTGCCGAGCCATTATCCACAACCAAACCCGCGAATACCTCGGGCATTTGTTTGTTTCGTCTGAAGAAGGGAAGCATGAACTGGGATTTATTCTGGACAAGGAGTTTTGGAATCAAGGCCTTGCTAGTGAAGTGCTAAAACCTTTCTTTAGTTTGGTTTGTTTTGAAGAACACCTAACGAATGTTGTCGCGACCGTTAATGTTGGTCATAACCCATCAATTAAGTTACTTGAAAAGTTAGGCTTTGCATTTAAAGAGACCAAACAAGATCAGTTTGGCCCTTATCATGAATATAGTTATACCGCGTATTGCGACGTTACATTCTATGAGGCTGTAGCTCAAACCGCATAGAACGGAAGCCCACCATGGTCAGTTTCCCTTGGTACAGGTCATCACCTAACGCTGAAAACTCAAATTGATACACGGTGTGCCAGCGCCAAATGGTGGTGAGCTCATGGCGCATCTTAAGTTTATGACCACTAAAGGCAACACTTAATAGCTGTAAGTCGAGCTCTTTACATTTTCTCGCAATGGCAGCTTTCGCAAGCTCGGATTGCCTGCGCTGTTGCCAAAACAGAAAGCAAAAGAAGCACAGCATCAAAATAGCCAATAAGTTATCTATCATTTAATCCATACTTCCTTTTATCTCTCTATTCCGTTCGTGATTTGAGCTTTTTGTTATGAGCTACTGAGCTGTTCTGTCTGGTATCTATTGCGACTTAGCCGCTTGTTGTAATTCTACAAGTGCATTGGCGAGTTCTGGTGATGGGTTCGAGTTCAACAATGGTAAAAATACCATTCTCAGTGTCGGAATCATCACTAAATCTGCAAATAACTGATTGAACAAGTTTTGGTTGCCCGTTTGTGCGAGACGCAGCAAGAACTGCTCAGCAATCGCAGGATCTTGCAGTGCGTGCCAGCTGCGACCAGCCAAACCAATCAATACTTCTTGGTGGCTTAAGCGCGGGCTAGCCAGAACTTGGTTAATTACGGCGTTGGTTGTGCTTTGCTCTGCGCCAGAAAGGGCACGTACCAGTGCTGACAGTAAGAACAGATCTGGCTCTTGACTGTTAATCTCATTCTCTGCCATTTCTTGTAAGCGTTGAGCGAGCTTGTCATTGATTTGCGTATGCTCAAGCGCCCCGAGAGTCGCGTATAGAGGTTCTGAAGGCAGCTTATTCAATGCTTTGCGAATCGCGACACCATTTTGTTGGCTGCCTAAACGAGCACACATATCAGTGATGCCTTGTAGGCCAACGGTTTTCCAGTTGTCCCAGCCTAGATCGCCTGTGAAGTAGTGTTGAGCGTGTTCGTAGTATTGGCTCGTTGCAAGGTCTAAACCTGCTCTTACTTGGCTATGGAACACGGCCATTTTGTCTTCTGAAGGCTTGAAGGTATATGGGTTGTTTGACAGCTTTTGTTGTTGCTCTTCGCTGATCTCACCGTTCAAACGTGTGCCCATCGCTTCGATAACAAACTTAAGGAAATTGCCGACATCACCTTGATGTAGTAGGCCTCTTTCGTCCAGTTTGAATTTTAGGAACCAGATCCAAGGTTGCTTGTGTTCGTTCCAGTAACTAATCGCTAAGTGAGCTTGTTTCTGAAGTGGAAATGGGTACGGCTGTTTCCCTTGCTCAACATCAGAGAATAAGGTGTTGTCGATCTTCTGAATACGGCGACCTAGGTCGTAGATATCGTATTGGCAACCGCTATTCTTCAATAACTGAGTGAGCGTGTGAATGGTTTCCATAGTAATAAAGCTCCTAACTTTCTTTCCTCAATAGATGGTACTCTATGCCCCAATTTCAAGGTCACTAGATAAATAACTTGGTGAAAAATGACAGCTGCCACAAAGTTACCTCCATTACTTCAACAATTAGAACAACAAATGCGCCAATGCTCCCTATGGAGTAGCGTTGCACCGTCGGATGAAGCTCTGGCGAGCGTTGAACCTTTTGCTATCGATTCACTGCAACCCGAAGAGTGGCTACAGTGGATCTTCATCGTCAAGATTAATGCGATGATTGATGCGCAAATGCCTTTACCTAAGGGGTTTGCTATTCATCCATATTTTGGTGAAGTGTGGAAAAATGAGGCAGACAAAGCTGAGCTACTAGTGACGATTCAGAGCATTGATGAGGTATGTGCGTAATGTTAGAGATCATTTATCAAGATGAGTACTTTGTCGCGGTGAATAAGCCCGCTGGCATGCTAGTGCATCGTTCATGGTTGGATAAACACGAAACGCAATTTGTTATGCAGACATTGCGCGATCAAATTGGTCAGCATGTATTTCCATTACACCGCTTAGACAGACCGACATCGGGTGTGTTGGTGTTTGCGTTGTCGAGTGAGGTTGCTTCACAGGTGATGCCAATGTTCGCTAATCATGAGATGCAAAAAACCTATCATGCGATTGTCCGTGGTTGGATAGAAGAGGGCGATACGCTCGATTATGCACTTAAGGTTGAGCTGGATAAGATCGCAGATAAGTTCGCGAAAGAAGACAAAGAAGCGCAAGAGGCAGTGACAGTCTATGAACCGCTAGCAAAAGTAGAAGTGCCATATTCAACAGGACGCTTTCCTACGAGCCGCTACTGCTTGGTTGAGATGATGCCAAAGACAGGCCGTAAACATCAGCTGCGCCGTCATATGGCTCACCTAAGACACCCAATTGTTGGTGATACTTCACATGGTGATGGCAAGCATAACCGCTTGTTCCGTGAAAACTTGGATTCACACCGTTTGTTACTGCACGCTTCAGAGTTGCGCTTTATTCACCCTTTCACTAAAGAAGAGTTGGTGATGAAGGCAAGCCTCGATGAAACTTGGCTACAGTTATTTGAAGCCTTTGAGTGGGATACTAACTTAATCGATGCTCAAACTTGCTTGTCTAAGTAAGTCTCGCGTGTTTAGGCAATCTCCAGTCTAAGTGAATAGAGAAAATAGAATAAAAAACAAAGGGCTGATAGTGATATCAGCCCTTTTTGTATCTGTATAACCTTAACGGCATAACTAATGTTGGTTAGTTAACAGTAATAGTTAGTCGCGGGATCATTTTAGCTTTTCTAGATCAGCTTCGATCTCAGCGATCTTGCTTGATACCACTTTCTCTAGATGGCGTAAGTCGGTAAGGATCTTCTGCTTCACATCCACCTCAGCCGTTGGCGTCGGTTTGGTGATTTTGTTGAGTTCATCAATCACAAGAGTGAGGTTGCGGTTAATCTCTGTCACTTCTTTGTATTGATTATTGCCACCGCTAACAAGCACACTTTTTACTTGTCGTGGGTACTTAAATTTAACGCTTTTCGCGAACAGTTCCCCTTTCTGCTTACGAAAGTAAATCTTCAGGATATCTTTGTGCGCTTCTTGGCGAAGGGAGTAACGTTCAATCTGTTTAGGTTCGTGGATACCTAAGCCAGTGAGGTTTGGATACATAAGCGACCTCTAGGTTATGAATGTAATACTTTTATGTAATTGACTTGATCAATGTAGCAGCCTAACGACGAGCTAGATAGTTGATATCTGTGAATTGATTGTAAGTTGTGGGCAAGATCGCTCTCTATCTTTGCCCACACTTATTTGGTTATTAAACCTGTTTTTAGACTGAATTCGCTTTCTAAGGTGCGAGTTCAGAAACGTGCTCGGTTAATCGTTCTCTTAGTGCCTGTTCTTGTTCTTCAGACAGCCTTCCTCCCGCTTCACTGGTCAGAATAAACAGATCCTCTGCTCGCTCACCTATGGTGGTGATTTTGGCACCGTGCAAGTTGATGTCTAGCTCCGCAAAGGTTGCACCGACTTGAGCCAATAACCCCGGCGTATCAAGAGCTCTTAACTCCATCAAGGTACGTTTCTTGCTCTTGGTTGGTAGGAACTCAACTAAGGTTTTGACCTTAAAGTGTTGCAAGTTACGTGGCGTGCGACGCGTCTTAATCTTAGTCGGGCGGCCATCAGTCAATACATGAGTCAGATGTTTAGCAACGGCTTTGTGTCTTGCTTCATCAATCGCTTCGCCGTGCTGGTCTAGTACGATAAAGGTATCCAAAACATGACCATCTTTGCTAACCATGACCTGCGCGTCATGAACGTTAAAGTTACGTCTGTCGAGTTCGGCAACCACGGTCGCAAACAGTGCTGCTTGGTCTTTACAATAAACGAACACTTCTGTGCCACCGCGCGTCGCTTTCTTACTGATCAGCACTAACGGTTGGCTTGGGTCTTCTAGGCGAAGTAAGTGCTCACAGTGCCAAGCGATTTGTTTATGTGTGTGACGCAAGAAATAATCGGCCTTAAAGCGTTGCCACAACACTTCAATCTCACGAGCGGTGAAGCCTTCTTTACGCAGCAGTGCTGATGCCATTTGTTGGTTGTGACGAATACGGTCTCTGACATCGACAGGGTTTTCCAAGCCGCGGCGCAGTGCTCGCTGCGTTGAGTGGAACAGCTCAGCTAACAGGGTTCGTTTCCAACTGTTCCATAGCTCAGGGTTAGTCGCACAGATATCGGCAACGGTTAAACAAACCAGTAGCTCGAGTGATTCTTCATCACGCACTTTTTTGGCGAATTCGGTGATCACATCTGGGTCGTAGATATCACGACGTTGAGCCGTTACTGACATCAATAGGTGATTTTGTACCAACCACGCGACTTGTTTGGCTTCAGGCTTCGATAGCCCGTGTTCAATACAGAAAGAGTAAGCCTCAACCGCACCTATCTCAGAGTGGTCTCCGCCGCGGCCTTTGCCGATGTCATGGAAGATAGCGGCAAGGATCAGCAACTCTTTCTTCTGTACTCGAGGATAGACTTCACAGCAGATAGGGTGCTTATCGTGGTTTTCGATTTGACCAAAGCGGTTGATGTGCTTGAGCAGGCGGATACTGTGCTCATCCACGGTGTAAACATGGAATAGGTCAAACTGCATCTGACCAACGATCTGGCTCCACTGCGGTAAGTACGCAGAGAGCACGCCCAATTTGTGCATTAAGCTAAAGGCTTTGTGCAGGGCATTAGGGTGGCGAACTAGATCCATGAACTTGTCACGAGCTTCAGGAATGGTATGCAGGAATCGGTTCAATCGACGGCGTGCCGTACGCAGTTGTCGCAATGTTGGTGGACTTACCCCTTCGATAGTCGAGTCATTGGCGATATGGATGAACATATCGAGAATGGTTTCTGGTCTTGCTTGGAATAGGGCAGGCTTGCGCGCTTCGATCAACGAACCTCGACGTTGGAAATCACTATCGAGAATTTCAGCGTCTTGGGTTTGACCGCCATTGATGATCGCTTGATCGAACAGCTTAAGCAGCATCTTATTCAGTTCAGCAACACGACGAAGGGTTCGGTAGAACTCTTTCATCATCATCTCAACACCACGGTTTCCTTCACCCGTATAACCCAGATGTTCAGCGACTTGAGCTTGATGCGCGAACGTTAAACGGTTGTCGTAACGGCGCAGTTCAATATGCAATGCAAAGCGAACACGCCATAAAAAATCTTGGCACTCAACGAGCTCACGATATTCAGCATCGGTCAGAAAGCCGTATTTGCTCATCTCTAACAAAGAGGTCGCGCCGAAGTGGCGACGCGCAACCCAGCTCAGGGTATGGATGTCTCTGAGCCCTCCCGGAGTCGATTTGATGTCCGGTTCTAAATTATAGGTGGTGTCGTGGTAGCGAGCATGACGCTCTCTCTGTTCTTGAATCTTGGCTTTGTAAAACGTCTCACTTGGCCAAAATGAATCGGAATGAATCTTCAGTTTTAGTTCTTGGAAAGTGTCTTCACTACCACATAACAATCGCGACTCTTGTAGGTTGGTCGCGACGGTTAAATCATCGGTGCCGATATCGAGACACTCAGTAATAGTTCGCACAGCATGGCCAACTTCGAGCTTTAAATCCCAAAGTAGAGTAATGAATTGACTGACCTTTTCACCAAGAGCTGGTGGTAGTGTTTTTTGCGAGACAATGAGAATATCAATGTCAGACAAAGGATGCAGTTCGCCACGACCATAACCACCCACTGCGACAAGTGAAATATGAGGCAGTTTGTTGAATCCGAAATTTTCCCACAAACGATTGAGAAGTAAATCCATGTATTCGGAGCGCAGTAGAACCAAATCGGTGACGGGATGGTGGTTCAGAAATTCATTTTTTTGATACTGCGTGAAGATCTCGAGCTGATTTTTTAATTCGCAGATTTCAATTTGTTCGTCATTGAACGTAAGAGGGCATTGATAAGGCATAGTCTGCTATCCGTGCAAGCAAATGAGAATAGTAAACAATTTAACAGAAGCTGATGGAAAATCGAAATTGAGTGGATAAAAAATATCCTCGACAATGCGAGGATATTTTTAAAAGGCTGATGCGCTCAGTTCGGTGAACTAAGCGTTCTTCATGATACGTGGGATTGTATCATCGCTGCGCAGTGTTAGTACTTCACAACCAGTATCAGTTACAACCAGAGTGTGCTCCCATTGAGCCGAGTTCTTGCTGTCTGCTGTGTATACTGTCCAGCTATCTTCGTCATCAAGACGACAGCCAAACTTACCCGCGTTGATCATTGGCTCGATAGTGAAGCACATGCCTGCTTTTAGTACGGTGCGATCGCTGTTCTTGTAGTGAACTACTTGTGGATCTTCGTGGAATTCAGAACCAATGCCGTGACCACAGTAATCTTTAACAATAGAGAACTTAGCGCGTGGGTTGTTCTTGTTGTTTGTTTTGATGTACTTCTCGATAGCAGTACCGATTTGACCAAGTTGAACACCTGGCTTAACTTGGCGCATGCCTTCGTAAAGTGCTTCTTGAGCAACCATGCACAGACGCTTGTTTGCAGGTGAAACCTCACCCACTAGGAACATCTTAGAGGTGTCACCGTGGTAGCCTTGAGGGCGAGTACTAAGATCGGCATTTGCGTCATCAGGGATGATAACTGTGATATCAACGTTCAGAATGTCGCCATCTTTGAGTACCGCAGGTTTGAATTGACCTGTGCTACCCGTCTCGTCTTGTGACGCGGGAATGCCGTGACACACAATATGATTGATAGACGTACAGATAGACTTAGGGAAACCGTGGTAATCGAGTGGCGCAGAGTATGCACCTCTTTCTAGAGCGTACTCATGACAAAGCGTATTGAGCTCTTCCGTCGTGGTACCCACTTGGATGTGAGGTTCGATCATCTCAATAATGTCAGCGGCCAGCTTGCCGGCGACGCGCATTTTTTCAATTTCTTCAGCAGTTTTAATTTTTACAGCCATTGCATATCTCTTAATTTGGTAGCACCTAAGTGTGCATATTGGGGCTATTCTATCAGTGCAGCAATTTAGCGCAACATTACCATGTCCGTACAATACTGGAGGATACTGTTAACGTGATTAAATAATGTTCGGTTAACAGATGCAGAACCTGCTTGATATAGACACTATTTTATAGAGAAAATTTACCTTTAGAGATCAGTATAGCAGTCGCCATTTTTAGAATTTTTTCTAGCCATAGATAGACAAAACATGGTATAAAGCGCGCCGGACATCAGGACTGTTTTCTCCAATTGGCGAAACAAGCTTTATGTCCACTAACTTATTTCTTTAAATCACACACATTCCGACACATGTTCCGGGGTGCCTCAACAACACAGATAACGGCTGAAAAGTGGTTAGTTGTTAGGGGTCGGATTCATGGGGGATGTGGAGGCCTAACCCCATAGAGGATTTTAAAATGGCAACTGTATCAATGCGCGATATGCTTAAAGCTGGTGTTCACTTCGGTCACCAAACTCGTTACTGGAACCCAAAAATGAAGCCATTCATCTTTGGTGCTCGTAACAAAGTACATATCATCAACCTAGAAAAAACTGTACCAATGTTCAACGAAGCTCTAGCAGAAATCGCTAAAGTTGGTGAGAAGAAAGGTAAAGTTCTTTTCGTTGGTACTAAGCGCGCTGCATCTGAAGCTGTTAAAGAAGCTGCTGTAAACAGCAACCAGTTCTACGTTAACAACCGCTGGTTAGGCGGTATGCTAACGAACTACAAAACTGTTCGTCAGTCTATCAAGCGTCTGAAAGAACTTGAAGCGCAAGCTCAAGACGGTACTTTCGACAAGCTAACTAAGAAAGAAGCTCTAATGCGCACTCGTGAAATGGAGAAGCTAGAGAAGTCTCTTGGTGGTATCAAGAACATGGGCGGCCTACCAGACGCTCTATTCGTAATCGATGCTGATCACGAACACATCGCAGTTAAAGAAGCAAACAACCTAGGTATCCCAGTTTACGCTGTAGTTGATACTAACTCTAACCCAGACGGCGTTGACTTCGTTATCCCAGGTAACGACGATGCAATCCGTGCAGTACAGCTTTACCTAAACGCTGCTGCAGACGCGGTTAAAGAAGGTCGTAACAAAGACGTTGCTGCTGTAGCTGCTGAAAAAGATGGTTTTGTAGAAGCTGAATAATAGCGGCTCTGAATCACGCTTGGCTTAGCTAATATAGATTTTGAAATCTTTATTAAATGTAAGCTAAGTTATAGTTAGATCGGGGGCCTCATTTTGGCCCCTGATTTTTACCTTATTTTCGAATCAACCGAGGAATAGAGAATGGCAACTGTAACTGCTGCTCTAGTTAAAGAACTTCGCGAGCGCACTGGCGCTGGCATGATGGAATGTAAGAAAGCGCTTGTAGAAGCAAACGCTGACATCGAACTAGCAATTGAAAACATGCGTAAATCTGGCGCAGCGAAAGCAGCTAAGAAAGCTGGTAACGTTGCTGCTGAAGGCGCAATCATCATCAAAGAAGAGAACGGTGTTGCTGTTCTTCTTGAAGTTAACTGCCAAACTGACTTCGTAGCAAAAGATGCTAGCTTCACTGCGTTTGCAGAAGAAGTTGCAGCTGCAGCAGTAGCTTCTAAAGCTTCTGTAGAAGAGCTACAAGCACAGTTCGAAGAAACTCGCGTTGCTCTAGTTGCTAAAATCGGCGAAAACATCAACATCCGTCGCGTAGCTTACGTTGAAGGTGCTGCACTAGCTTCTTACCGTCACGGTGAGAAAATCGGTGTTGTTGTAGCTGGTGAAGGCGAAGCTGAAACTCTTAAGCACGTTGCTATGCACGTTGCTGCTTCTCGTCCTGAGTTTGTTAACCCAGAAGACGTACCAGCAGACGTAGTTGCTAAAGAGAAAGAAGTTCAAGTTGAAATCGCTATGAACGAAGGCAAGCCTCAAGAGATCGCTGAGAAAATGGTTATCGGCCGTATGAAGAAATTCACGGGCGAAATCTCTCTAACTGGTCAAGCTTTCATCATGGAACCTAAGAAAACTGTTGGCGAAATCCTTAAAGAAAAAGGCGCTGCAGTATCTAACTTCGTACGTCTAGAAGTTGGTGAAGGTATCGAGAAAGCTGCTGAAATGAGCTTCGCTGACGAAGTTGCAGCGGTACAAAAAGGTTAATCCTTAGCGTATTGTTTGAAAAAAGACCGTGGCAAATGCTGCGGTCTTTTTATGAATAGTGAACTATTTTTGAAGGCAACGTTAGTGGTTATGAATGCAAACTGACTTACTCAGTTTTTATCCATGACTGTTAATCATCAACTCTTTGGAAGGTAAACTCCATGACTACGAACCCTAAACCAGTGTATCAACGTATTCTGTTAAAACTTAGCGGTGAAGCGCTACAAGGCGAAGAAGGTTTTGGTATTGACCCAACGATCCTTGATCGTATGGCTCAAGAAGTAAAAGAATTGGTTGAACTAGGCGTTCAAGTTGGTGTTGTTATCGGTGGCGGTAACTTGTTCCGTGGTGCTGGTCTTGCTGAAGCTGGCATGAACCGCGTTGTTGGTGACCACATGGGTATGCTTGCAACGGTAATGAACGGCCTTGCAATGCGTGACGCTCTTCACCGTGCTTACGTAAACGCACGTGTAATGTCTGCAATCCCTCTTAAAGGTGTGTGTGACGACTACAACTGGGCAGATGCAATCAGCCAACTACGTCAAGGTCGCGTTGTGATCTTCTCTGCTGGTACGGGTAACCCATTCTTCACTACGGATTCTGCTGCATGTCTACGTGGTATCGAAATCGAAGCTGACGTAGTTCTAAAAGCGACAAAAGTAGATGGTGTATTTACTTCTGACCCTGTAGCAAACCCAGACGCAGAGTTGTATGATACGTTGTCTTACAACACGGTTCTTGATAAAGAACTTAAAGTAATGGACTTGGCTGCATTTACGCTAGCACGTGATCACAAAATGCCAATCCGTGTATTTAACATGAATAAACCAGGCGCACTACGTCGCGTGGTTATGGGTGAAACTGAAGGTACATTAATCAGCGACGCTGACTAATTTTTCGGGCTTACTGAGGTGTTGTACCTTGGTAAGCTTATCCTTATCACTCCAAATAAAAAGCTTTCTTGAAGAAAGAACATAATCAAGGTGAAATTGTGATTAACGAAATCAAAAAAGACGCTCAAGAGCGCATGGTAAAAAGTGTTGATGCACTAAAAAACAGCCTGCAAAAGATTCGTACAGGCCGTGCGCACCCGAGCCTACTTTCTGGTCTTACTGTTGAGTACTACGGTGCTCCAACGCCTTTGACTCAAGTAGCTAACGTTATCGCTGAAGATGCACGTACACTAGCTATTACAGTGTTTGATAAAACACTGACTCCTCTAGTTGAAAAAGCAATCCTGACATCTGACCTAGGCCTAAACCCTATGTCTGCGGGTACGGTTATCCGTGTTCCACTTCCACCGCTAACGGAAGAGCGTCGTAAAGACCTAGTTAAAATCGTTCGTGGCGAAGCTGAAGGTGGCCGTGTTGCTATCCGTAACATCCGTCGTGACGCGAATGGCGATCTAAAAGCACTTCTTAAAGATAAAGAAATCTCTGAAGATGAAGATCGTAAAGCACAAGACGAAATTCAAAAGCTAACTGACGCTGCGGTTAAGAACGTAGACGAAGTTCTAGCTGTTAAAGAAAAAGAGTTGATGGAAGTTTAATTTTCCATATTCTTTTCTTTCCGGAAAAACGCTGTACTCACGGTGCAGCGTTTTTTTATGCTACTCTGTTCGACTATTAGAATTTGATTCACTCTTTTATGCATAATTCTCAAGCGTTCACAGACTCTCTTCCTAAACACATTGCTATCATTATGGATGGTAATGGTCGCTGGGCAAAAGCTCAGGGCAAGCCTCGCGTCTTTGGCCATAAAAACGGTGTTCAAGCCGTTCGTAAAACTATCTCTTCTGCAGCCAGACTTGGCATTAAAGCCGTTACTCTTTTTGCATTTAGTAGCGAAAACTGGCGTCGTCCTGAAGAAGAAGTCGGTATCTTGATGGAACTGTTTATTTCAGTGCTGTCGAGTGAAGTTAAAAAGCTTCATAAAAATAATCTACAACTTCGTGTTATTGGTGATAAAAGTCGTTTCAATGATCGACTACAAAAGAAGATAGAAGAAGCGGAAGCTTTGACTAGCACCAATACGGGTATGGTTATTAATATTGCAGCTAACTACGGCGGTAAGTGGGATATTCAGCAAGCAATGACCTCTATTGCTCAACAGGTAAAGTCTGGTGATATTAATGTAGATGACATTGATGAAGCTATGATTACACAGCACCTGACAATGGCAGATATTCCTGAAGTCGATCTACTTATCCGTACCAGTGGCGAATGCCGCATTAGTAATTTTATGCTTTGGCAGTTGGCTTACGCCGAAATGTATTTCACTGAACAATTCTGGCCAGACTTTAATGAAGACAGCTTAGTAGAAGCTGTGACTTGGTTTGTTAACCGTGAGCGTCGTTTTGGATGCACCGGTGAGCAAATTAAAGCTCTGATGGACAGTTAATAAGGATTTTTTGGTTTGAAACAACGAATTATTACGGCGTTGATTTTAGCTCCCCTAGTTATTCTAGGTATTTTCGAGTTATCACTTCCTACATTTATTCTTTCACTAGCGGTAATCTCGCTATTGGGTTTTTGGGAGTGGACTCAGTTTGTTGAAAGCAAATCGCGTTATTTAGCGTTGATTCCAACGGTTGTGGTAAGTGCTGCAAGTTTTGCTTTTATCCCTTTTGATGCATTTAGCCTTAATATCTTGTCTACTGCTCACTACGCCATTCTAACGATTGGCTCGATTTGGTGGGTAATCGCGAGTGGCATGGCGGTGACTTATCCTAAGTCTATGCCTGCATGGAAAGACTCTTCTCTTCTTCGTCACACCTTTGGTGTGCTGACTCTGCTGCCATTCTTCTGGAGTGTGGTTATCCTGCGTGCTAACGGTATCGATGCTGATCCTTACCACGGTGCTAAACTGGTGATGTTTGTTTGCTTGCTTGTTTGGGCTGCAGATAGCGGCGCATACTTTTCAGGAAAGAGTTTTGGTAAGCGTAAAATGGCACCAGCGGTAAGCCCTAATAAGACGATTGAAGGTCTTATCGGTGGCATTATTACTGCGGTGATCGTGGCTTGGATCTTTGCTGACTTGTTTGACATCCAATTCACAAGCCCACTTCACATGATTGTTATTACCCTTGTGACCGTTGTTATTTCTGTTCTAGGTGACCTTGTTGAAAGCATGTTTAAGCGTGTTTCTGGGGTGAAAGACAGCAGTAATCTGATTCCTGGTCATGGTGGTATACTAGATAGAATAGATAGCTTAACGGCTGCATTCCCTGTCTTTGCTCTGCTTTATTTAGCATTCTAATAAAAAAGGGCAGTGATTCTGCCCTTTATTACATTTCTACGGTCATATGTGATGCGAAATCTAACTATCCTTGGCGCTACCGGCTCAATTGGTGCAAGTACACTAAAAGTCGTTGAGCAAAACCCAGATCTCTATTCAGTGGTTGCACTGGCTGCAGGCTCGAATGTTGAAAAGATGCTGGCGTTAGTTGAAAAGTGGCAACCAAGCTATGTTGCTATGGCTTGCTCTGATGCAGCGTCTCAACTGACTGAAGTGTTGTCCGTGAGTTACCCTAACGTAAAAGTACTTTCAGGCACTGAAGGCATGTGTCAGGTTGCTTCTCTAGAGGAAGTGGACACGGTAATGGCCGCGATTGTTGGTGCCGCTGGTTTACTTCCTACTATGTCTGCGGTTAAAGCGGGCAAGCGTATCTTGCTTGCAAACAAAGAAGCTTTGGTGATGTCTGGGCAGTTGTTTATCGACGCCGTGGAAAAATACGGTGCAGAGCTGCTTCCTGTCGATAGCGAGCATAATGCTATTTTCCAATGCCTTCCGCAGAACGTACAAACTAACCTAGGCCGCTGTAACCTTGAAGAAAACGGCATTAACCATATTCTTCTGACTGGTTCTGGTGGTCCTTTCCGTTATACCGATGTGGCTGAACTCGAATCAGTGACTCCTGAACGCGCAATTGCACACCCTAACTGGTCTATGGGGCCTAAGATCTCTGTCGATTCTGCGACTATGATGAATAAAGGGCTAGAGTACATTGAAGCGAAATGGCTATTTAATGCTTCTCAGGAGCAGTTAAAGGTCATCATTCACCCGCAGTCTGTGATTCACTCGATGGTTCAGTACAAGGATGGCTCTGTGCTTGCTCAAATGGGCGAACCAGATATGGCAACGCCAATCGCTTTGACGATGTCTTACCCTAATCGTACCGAGGCGGGTGTTAAGCCTTTAGACTTTACTAAAGTGGGTGAGCTTACCTTCTTAGAACCAGATTTCAGTCGTTACCCGTGTTTGAGGTTAGCGATTGAAGCGTGCTACTTAGGTCAGCATGCGACAACAGCCATTAATGCAGCAAACGAGATCGCGGTCGATGCTTTCTTGAACAATCAGGTGAAGTTTACCGATATTGCTGTCATTAACGAACACGTTATGAGCAAAGTATGTGAACAACATAACTCTGAGGGTTTAGATAGCTTGGAAAGCCTTCTCGAGCTCGATAATATGTCTCGTCAAATAGCCATTCAATTTATTAAAGAGCAGCTAGCATGAGTGGAATTCTGTGGAACTTCGCATCTTTTATCGTAGCGCTTGGCATTCTGGTTGCTGTTCATGAGTTTGGACACTTCTGGGTCGCTCGTCGTTGTGGTGTGAAAGTTGAAAAATTCTCGATTGGTTTTGGTAAATCAATCTGGAGTAAAGTGGGCCGTGATGGTACTGAATACAGCTTATCAGTGATTCCACTGGGCGGCTACGTTAAGATGCTCGATGGTCGTGTTGACGACCTATCAGAAGATGAGCAGCAGTACGCGTTTGATAAAAAGCCATTGTGGAAGCGAACCGCGATTGTTGGCGCTGGACCAGCGTTTAACTTCATCTTTGCTGTGTTTGCATATTGGTTAGTATTTTTGATTGGCGTACCCGCGGTTAAGCCCGTGATTGGTGAAGTCACTCCACAATCTATTGCTGCACAAGCCGGAATTGAAACTGGAATGGAACTTAAATCTATTTCAGGAATCAAAACCGCAGATTGGGAATCAGTCAATATGGGGTTGATATCGCACATTGGTGATCAATCCATGACAGTGACGGTTGCTTCTCAAGACGACATCGGCTTTGAGCAACAAATGACATTGGATATTTCAGACTGGTCGTTCAACCCAGAAACTGAATCTGCAATGACAACGCTGGGCTTTAGACCGTATTCTCCAGAGATATCGACCGTACTGGCTCAAATCATTGATGATGGCGCTGCATACGATGCAGGTCTTGAAGCTGGCGATAAAATTGTTGAGATTAACGGTCAACCTATTGAACAGTGGCAGTCGGTTGTTGAGTTAATTCGTGCTAATCCAATGGCATCATTGGACTTGGTCGTATTGCGAAATGGTGCCGAGCAGTCATTGGTTATGACACCAAAAAGTCGAGAGCTTTCTGATGGTTCGACAATCGGCTATGCAGGTATTGCTCCGGAAGTCGCAGAATGGCCAGAAGATTATCGCTTTGAGTTACAATTTGGTGTAATTGAGTCTGTAGGAAAAGCATTTGATAAAACAGGTCAAATCATTGGATTGACACTGACAATGCTTAAGAAGCTCATCGTTGGTGATGTTGGCTTAAACAACTTGAGTGGCCCTATTTCAATCGCTAAAGGTGCAGGTACAACCGCCGATTATGGTCTGGTTTACTTCTTGGGCTTTTTGGCTCTGATTAGTGTTAACTTAGGGATTATTAATTTGGTTCCGCTGCCTATGCTTGATGGCGGACATTTGCTGTTTTTCGCTATTGAGGCCGTTACTCGTAAACCGGTACCTGAGAAAGTTCAGGAAATGGGATACAGAGTGGGAGGGGCAATCCTCTTCTCATTGATGGCTCTGGCAATATTTAACGATTTTACTCGTCTGTGAATGGTTTCTCACAGGCATTGGTAGTAGCAAGGAATAATTAGAATAAGTATGGCGATTAAGCAAATTCTGTTCGCAAGTCTATTGGCCACTAGTGTGGCTGCGAACGGAGCACAAAACTTTGTAGTTCAAGATATCAAGATCGAAGGTTTACAGCGTGTTGCACTTGGTGCTGCTCTACTGAAAATGCCAGTACGTATTGGCGATGAAGTGGATGAAAGCGATGTGTCTGAGATCATTCGTGCATTGTATGCTTCGGGCAACTTTGAGGACGTTAAAGTACTTCGTGATGAAGGTGTATTGATTGTTCAAGTTCAAGAACGTCCGACCATCGCAAGCATCTCATTCTCTGGTAACAAAGCGATTAAAGAAGAACAGCTTCAGCAGAACCTAGATGCGTCTGGTGTTCGTGAAGGTGAAGCCCTTGACCGTACTACGCTGAGTAACATTGAAAAAGGCCTTGAAGATTTTTACTACAGTGTTGGTAAGTACAACGCGACAGTAAAAGCGGTTGTGACACCTCTGCCACGTAACCGTTCTGACCTTAAGTTTGTGTTTACTGAGGGCGTATCCGCTAAGATTCAGCAAATCAACTTTATCGGTAATGAAGTCTTCTCTGACTCTGAACTGCTTAGTCGTTTCAATCTGAATGTTGATGTTGCATGGTGGAATTTCCTTGCGGATGAAAAATACCAAAAGCAAGTATTAGCCGGTGATATCGAAGCGCTGAAATCTTACTACCTTGACCGTGGTTACCTTAAGTTTAAGGTTGACTCTACGCAGGTGGCGATCTCTCCAGACAAAAAAGGTGTTTACATCACGCTTGGCCTCGATGAAGGCGAAGCCTACACCGTTAAAGATGTCTCTTTCCGTGGTGAATTAATCGGTCGTGAGGCTGACTTCGAAGCGTTAGTGCCATTCGAAGACGGCGATACGTACAACGGTTCTTCGGTAACGTCTTTGGAAGAGAACGTAAAACGAATTCTTGGTGAATCTGGCTACGCGTACCCACAAGTTCGCACGATTCCTGAATTTGACGATGAGACCAAAGAAGTGTCGTTGGTTATCAATGTAGAAGCGGGCAGCCGTATCTATGTTCGTGATATTCGATTCACGGGTAACAACTCAACGAAAGACGAAGTACTGCGTCGTGAAATGCGTCAAATGGAAGGCAGCTGGCTTAACTCTAAGTCCATTGATACCGGTAAGAGCCGTCTTAACCGTTTAGGTTTCTTTGAAACGGTTGATGTACAAACAGTGCGTGTTCCTGGCAGTGAAGACCAAGTTGATTTGGTTTACAACGTTAAGGAAGCGAACTCAGGCAGTATCAACTTTGGTGTTGGCTACGGTACTGAATCAGGTGTTAGTTTCCAAGTTGGTTTGCAACAAGATAACTTTGCAGGTTCAGGTAACCGTGTTGGCGTAAGTGCCATGATGAATGATTACCAAAAGAACGTGAGTTTAGACTACCGTGACCCATACTGGAACCTTGATGGTGTGAGCTTAGGCGGTAAGATCTTCTACAACGAATTTGAAGCCTCTGAAGCGGGCATCGTCGACTATACCAACCAAAGTTACGGTACCAGCCTAACATGGGGTTTCCCTATGGATGAGCTGAACCGTATCGAGTTTGGTGTGGGCTATACGCACAACAAGATCGGTAACGTACCGACTTATATCCAAGTTGAACAGTTCGCGAGAAGTATCGACCAATACGGTGACGAGCACATCTTAACCGATGACTTCGATATCAATATTTCATGGACGCGTAACAATTTGAACCGTGGTTTCTTCCCAACTGAGGGTAACCACCAACGTGCTTTCGCTAAAATGACGGTACCAGGCTCTGATGCTCAGTACTTCAAAATGCAGTACGATGTAAAACATTACATCCCGCTGACCAAAAAGCATGAGTTCACACTATTGATGCGTGGCCGATTAGGCTATGGTAATGGTTATGGTCAAACAGATGGTAACGATAACTTGTTCCCATTCTACGAGAACTACTACGCAGGTGGTTTTACAACCCTACGTGGTTTTGGCTCTAACTCAGCTGGCCCGAAAGCCGTTTACGGCAGCAGCACAGGTAATAACCCAACTTATGATACCGCTACTGATGATTCAGTGGGTGGTAACGCGGTTGCCTTAGCAAGCTTAGAGTTAATTGTACCAACGCCGTTTGCTTCTGATGAAGCGCGCAGCCAAATTCGTACCAGTGTCTTCTTCGATATGGCAAGTGTGTGGGACACAGAGTTCGTAGACCGTGGCGCACCTAACAGTGGCGGCCAGTACTACTACGATTACTCTGATCCAACAAATTACCGTTCATCTTATGGTGCAGCCCTTCAATGGATGTCACCGATGGGCCCACTGGTTTTCTCTCTAGCGAAACCAATTAAAGTTTACGAAGGTGATGATGAGGAATTCTTCACATTCACCATTGGTAGAACTTTCTAATATTTAAAGGACAATATTTTGAAAAATATGATTAAAGCAGCAGGTTTAGGCCTTGTAGTTCTTAGCTCTTCTTTCTTTGCAACAGCTGCTGAAGCTGCGCAAAAAGTGGGTTATGTAAACACTGCACAAGTATTCCAGGCTCTACCTCAGCGTGAAGTTGTTCTTCAAAAAATGCAGGAAGAGTTCAAAGACAAAGCAGCTGAGCTACAGAGCATTCAAGCTGAAGCTAAAACGAAGATTGAAAAGCTTAAGCGTGATGGCGAGCTACTAGGTCCTGACGAAGTTGAGAAGCTACGTATCGAAGTAGGCCAACTAGACAGCAAGTACAAAATCAAAGCTCAAGCACTAGAAAAAGCAAGCCAACGTCGTGAAGCACAAGAGAAGCAGAAGCTATTCAAAGTGATTCAAGATGCTGTAACGAAAGTTGCAGAGAAAGAAGGCTACGACATGATCGTTGATATTCAAGCTCTGCAATACGGCAAGCCAGAATACAACATCTCTGAGAAAGTAATTAAAGCACTGAAATAAGTTTTATGAAGAATCTGACTTTAGCCGAATTGGCAACGATTACCGGGGGAGAGCTACACGGAGATGGTACAATTACCGTTTCAGCAGTCGCTCCGATGGATAAAGCGCAAGAAGGTAACATTACGTTCCTTTCTAACGTGAAGTACAGCAAGCACCTAGGTGACTGTAAAGCGTCCGCTATTATGGTTAAAGAGAGTGAGCGTGAACTGTGCAAGACTAACGTGATTGTGGTTAATGACCCTTATGTTGCTTTTGCTAAAGTTGCTCAAGCGCTTGATACTACTCCTGCTCCCGCAGCGGCTATTGCTGATTCTGCTTCAATCTCTAGCGAAGCAACCATTGGACAAAATGTGTCTATTGGCGCGAACGCTGTGATTGAGTCTGGTGTAGTACTTAGTGATGATGTGATCATCGGTGCTGGTTGCTTTATTGGTAAAAATGCAAAAATTGGCGCAGGCACTAAGCTGTGGGCTAACGTAAGTGTTTACCATGAAGTTGTGATTGGTGAAGGATGTCTGATCCAATCAAGTACTGTTATTGGCTCTGATGGCTTTGGCTATGCGAACGAGAAAGGTGAGTGGGTTAAGATCCCGCAAGTGGGTTCTGTTCGCATTGGTAACCGCGTAGAAATCGGCGCGTGTACTACCATTGACCGTGGTGCATTAGATGACACAATCATTGAAGATAACGTTATCTTAGATAACCAACTTCAAATTGCTCACAATGTTCACATCGGATATGGTTCTGCTCTTGCGGGTGGTACTATCATCGCAGGCAGCACGACGATAGGTAAGTACTGTATTATTGGTGGCGGCAGTGTGATTAATGGTCACATTGAAATCGTTGATGGCGTTACAATCACCGGTATGGGGATGGTAATGCGCAGCATCACTGAGAAAGGCATGTACTCTTCAGGTATTCCTTTACAGCCAAATAAAGATTGGCGTAAAACAGCAACGCGTGTTCATCGAATTGATGAAATGAACAAGCGTTTGAAAACCGTTGAAAAACTTATCGAGAAGAGCGCGGAATCATAATTCCAGCATTTCTAATAAAAGGCTCGCGTACAGCGAGTCTTTTTCGTTTATAATCCTTCTAATTAAATAAAGAATATATATAGGAATACGACTTTGACTACTGAACAGACAACGATGAACATTACTGAAATTCAGGAACTATTACCTCATCGCTACCCATTCTTAATGGTTGATCGTGTGACTAGCTTTGAAAAAGAAAAAACACTGACTGCGATTAAGAATGTCTCTGTTAACGAACCTCAGTTCACAGGCCACTTCCCACAACTTCCTGTATTCCCAGGCGTGTTGATCTTAGAAGCAATGGCACAAGCAACAGGCCTTCTAGCATTTAAATCTTTTGGTGCGCCTTCTGGCAACGAGCTTTACTACTTTGCAAGTGTTGATAAAGCAAAATTCCGTAAGCCAGTAGTACCTGGTGACCAACTGGTTATCGAAGTTGAATTCTTAAAAGAACGTCGTGGCATCGCATCGTTTAATGGTGTTGCTAAGGTTGACGGCGTAGTTGTATGTTCAGCTGAACTTAAATGTGCTCGTAGAGAGTTTTAATATGATTCATGAAACAGCGAAAATTCACCCGGCAGCAGTAATCGAAGGTGATGTAACTATCGGTGCTAACGTGACGGTTGGGCCTTTCACTTACATTGCTGGTAACGTGACCATTGGAGACGACACTGAAGTGATGTCGCACGTTGTGATCAAAGGTCACACAACCATTGGTAAAGAAAACCGTATCTTCCCACACGCTGTTATCGGTGAAGAAAACCAAGATAAGAAATACGGCGGCGAAGACACAACAGTTGTGATCGGTGATCGCAACGTAATTCGTGAAGCGGTTCAAATCCATCGTGGTACGGTTCAAGACAAAGCAACCACAGTGATTGGTGATGACAACTTACTTTGTGTTAATGCTCACGTAGCGCACGATGTTATTGTTGGTAACCACACACACATTGGTAACAACGCTATTCTTGGCGGTCATGTAACGGTTGGCGACTACGCTGGTGTTATGGCACTTTCTGCGATTCACCCATTCTGCTCAATTGGTGCTTACGCATACATCGGTGGCTGTTCTGCAGTTGTTCAAGATGTACTGCCGTACGTGCTTGCACAGGGTAACCACGCGGCTCCATTCGGCCTTAACCTAGTAGGCTTGAAGCGTAACGGATTTGAGAAACCTGAAATTCGTGCACTACAGAAAGCGTACAAAGAGCTATACCGTTCAGGTAAAACACTTGAAGAAGCGAAAGCGGCTTTAGTGGAAATGGCAAAAGAGTTTACTTCGGTAGTTCCTATGCTTGAAATGCTAGAGAACTCTGAGCGCGGTATTATTCGTTAATACTCGATGTGGTTATGTACCAATCCGCGTAAGTATGACAATAATTACTTAATCAGATTGGTATAACAAAAAGATCGCTAATCATTAGGCGATCTTTTTTGTTTTAGGCAAGAAGGGAATTGGAAAACTATGGCACAGCAAGAAACAGCAACCAACAGCACGGACTTTGTTTCGATTGAACCACTGCGCGTAGGTATCGTTGTCGGAGAACTCTCTGGTGACACGCTTGGCGAAGGTTTTATCAAAGCAATCAAATCGCAGTACCCGAACGCTGAATTCGTGGGTATTGGCGGACCAAAAATGAAGGCGCTTGGTTGTGAGTCTCTTTTCGAGATGGAAGAGCTGGCTGTCATGGGCTTAGTTGAAGTACTTGGCCGTTTACCTCGCTTATTAAAAGTGAAAGCAGAGCTGGTAAAGTATTTCACTCAAAACCCGCCAGATGTGTTTGTGGGTATCGATGCGCCCGATTTCAACCTAAGGCTTGAGTTAGACCTTAAGAACGCTGGCATCAAAACGGTGCATTACGTGAGCCCTTCAGTGTGGGCTTGGCGTCCCAAACGTATCTTTAAAATCGACAAAGCAACTGACTTGGTATTGGCTTTCTTGCCGTTCGAAAAAGCGTTCTACGATAAATATAACGTTGCCTGTGAGTTTGTTGGTCACACGTTGGCAGACGCGATTCCTTTAGAGCCAAGTAAACAAGATGCTCGAGAGCTGTTAGGTCTTGATCAAGACAAGCAGTGGTTAGCCGTACTGCCGGGCAGTCGTGGCGGTGAGATGGGTTTGATTGCTCAGCCATTTATCGAAACTTGCCAGCGTATTAAGCAGAAGTATCCGGATATCAACTTTGTTGTTGCGCTCGTTAACGAGCAACGTAAAAAGCAGTTTACTGAAATCTGGCAATCGACCGCACCTGAGCTTGAATTCACGTTAGTCGAAGATACGGCAACCAACGTGATTACCGCCGCTGATTCTGTGCTTTTGGCTTCAGGTACCGTGGCTCTCGAATGTATGTTGCTTAAACGCCCTATGGTGGTTGGTTACAAAGTAAATAAGCTGACGGGTTACATTGTTAAGAAATTGGCGATCACTGAGTTTGTGTCACTGCCGAATATTTTGGCTGGTGAAGAGATCGTGAAAGAGCATATTCTTGAAGAGTGCCACCCAGACTTTTTGTTCCCGTCTGTCGATAAAATGCTATCAGCCGATAACAGTGCCTTGATCGAACGCTTTACCGAGATGCATCACTGGATCCGTAAAGACGCAGACAAACAAGCCGCTAACGCAGTATTGAAATTGATTGACCGACCTTTTGTTGAAGCATAAAGCGCTTACTTACAGAATATTAAGAGATTAGTTATGGCAGTAAAAGAGAAAAAAGAGCTTCCTCCATTTGAATACCCGCAAGGCTACCAGCTGTTTGCTGGCGTGGATGAAGTAGGACGTGGCCCTTTGGTTGGCGACGTGGTGACTGCTGCGGTTATCCTCGATCCAAACAACCCAATCGAAGGCTTAAACGATTCAAAAAAACTGTCTGAGAAAAAGCGCCTTGCTCTGCTTCCTGAAATTAAAGAGAAAGCATTGGCGTGGTCGGTTGGTCGTTGTTCACCACAAGAAATTGATGAGTTGAACATCCTGCAGGCAACCATGGTCGCCATGCAGCGCGCTATCGCTGGGTTGAGCGTTCGGCCTGACATGGCACTGATCGATGGTAACCGTGTTCCTCAACTTCCAATGGACGGTCTGGCTATTGTAAAGGGCGATTTACGAGTAGCAGAGATCAGTGCGGCGTCTATTATCGCTAAAGTGGTTCGCGACCAAGAGATGGAAGAACTCGATAAGCTTCATCCGGAATTTGGCTTTGCTAAACACAAAGGTTACCCGACTAAGGCGCATTTTGAAGCCATTGAAAAGCACGGTGTTACCGAGCATTACCGCAAGAGCTTTAAGCCAGTAAAGCGTATTCTTGGTATAGATTAAACGCTACATGGCTCAGAGCTAAGCTTCGAATAAATTTGCTTACTTGCTGCAGAAAAAAATAGAATACACTCAGTTGTAATCCTAGGCCCTAGCCTAGAACTCAGGAAAAATAATGTCAGATCCAAAATTTGTTCACCTACGCGTACACAGTGACTTTTCTATGGTGGATGGCCTGTCTAAGGTGCCACCGTTAGTTAAGAAAGTCGCTGAAATGGGTATGCCCGCCCTAGCATTGACCGATTTCACTAACCTGTGTGGTTTGGTGAAGTTTTACGGTACTGCCCATGGGTGTGGGGTTAAGCCAATTATTGGTGCTGATTTCCTCATGCAATCTCCAGAATTTGGAGATGAACTGACGAAACTGACGGTGTTGGCGTCTGATAACAAAGGTTATAACAACCTTACCTTGCTGATTTCAAAAGCTTACTTGCGTGGTCACGTGCAACATCAGCCGGTGATCGACAAAGAGTGGTTAATCGAAAACGCTGAAGGATTGATCATCTTATCCGGTGCGAAGGAAGGTGAGATCGGTAAGGCATTGCTGAAAGGTAACCGTGATCTCGTCGCGAGCAGTGTCGAGTTTTACAAGACTCACTTCCCCGATCGCTTTTATTTAGAGTTGATTCGTACAGGGCGTGCCGATGAAGAGTCTTATCTGCACTTTGCACTAGAACTTGCTGAGCAGGAAGACTTGCCTGTTGTTGCAACCAACGAAGTAGTATTCCTAACTGAAGACCTGTTTGATGCCCATGAAATCCGCGTGGCAATTCATGATGGTTTCACTATGGTCGATCCTCGTCGTCCTAAAAATTACAGCGCGCAACAGTATCTTCGTAGCGAAGAAGAGATGTGCGAGTTGTTCTCCGATATCCCTGAAGCACTTGAGAACAGTGTTGAGATTGCTAAGCGTTGTAATGTAACGGTTCGTCTGGGCGAGTACTTCCTGCCTAACTTCCCAACGGAAGGTTTGGCGATTGAAGACTTCTTGATCAAGAAATCTGAAGAAGGCCTTGAGCGACGTCTAGCGTTCCTATTCCCAGATGAAAAAGTGCGTGCTGAGCGCAGACCGGAATACGATGAGCGACTCAAGATTGAGCTCGAAGTTGTTAACAACATGGGTTTCCCAGGTTACTTCTTGATCGTAATGGAGTTCATCCAGTGGTCAAAAGACAACGATGTGCCAGTAGGTCCTGGCCGTGGTTCTGGTGCCGGCTCTCTAGTCGCTTACGCCTTGGATATCACCGATCTCGATCCACTTGAATACGATCTACTTTTCGAACGTTTCTTGAACCCAGAACGTGTATCCATGCCCGATTTCGATATCGACTTCTGTATGGATAAGCGTGACCAAGTTATTGATCACGTGGCTGAAATGTACGGTCGTGATGCCGTTTCTCAGATCATCACCTTTGGTACCATGGCGGCAAAAGCGGTAATCCGCGATGTAGGCCGTGTACTGGGTCACCCGTTTGGTTTCGTCGATCGAATTTCAAAGCTTGTACCGCCAGATCCGGGTATGACGCTAGAGAAAGCATTCCTTGCTGAACCTGCATTGCCAGAGCTTTACGATGGCGATGAAGAAGTTCGTGAGCTGATCGATAAGTGTCGCATCCTTGAAGGTTGTACGCGAAATGCCGGTAAGCACGCGGGCGGTGTTGTTATCTCACCCACCACGATCACCGATTTTGCGCCAATCTATGCCGATGCAGAAGGTAACTTCCCAGTAACGCAATTCGATAAGAATGACGTTGAAACCGCCGGTTTGGTTAAGTTCGACTTCTTGGGTCTACGTACTCTGACCATCATCGATTGGGCGTTAGGCCTTGTAAACCCTCGCCTGAAGAAAGAAGGCAAAGAGCCGGTTCGTATCGAGTCGATTCCTCTTGATGACCAAGCGTCATTTAACCTATTACAAAATTCTGAAACCACCGCGGTATTCCAGCTGGAATCGCGTGGTATGAAAGACCTTATCAAACGTCTACAGCCCGACTGTTTTGAAGATATTATCGCATTGGTAGCCCTGTTCCGTCCGGGTCCTCTGCAATCAGGCATGGTAGATAACTTTATCGACCGTAAACACGGCCGTGAAGCGGTTTCTTACCCTGATGAAACGTGGCAACACGAATCGCTGAAAGAGACGCTAGAACCTACGTACGGCATCATCCTGTATCAAGAGCAGGTAATGCAAATCGCACAGATCCTTGCTGGCTATACGCTTGGTGGAGCGGATATGTTGCGTCGTGCGATGGGTAAGAAAAAGCCAGAAGAGATGGCAAAGCAGCGTGGTACCTTTAAAGAGGGTGCTGAAGCCAATGGTGTTGATGGCGAGCTGGCCATGAAGATCTTTGACTTGGTAGAGAAATTTGCGGGCTACGGCTTTAACAAATCTCACTCCGCAGCATATGCACTGGTTTCTTATCAAACGCTATGGCTGAAAACGCACTACCCAGCGGAATTTATGGCTGCGGTAATGACGGCAGATATGGATAACACCGAGAAGGTTATTGGCCTTGTTGATGAATGTTTCCGTATGAAGCTCAAGCTTTTACCACCAGATATCAACTCGGGTCTGTACCGCTTTAACGTGGATGAAGATGGCGCGATTGTTTATGGCATCGGTGCGATCAAAGGGGTCGGTGAAGGCCCTATTGAAGCGATTATTGAAGCGCGAAATAAAGGTGGTTACTTTAAAGACTTATTCGACTTCTGTGCACGTCTTGATCTGAAGAAGGTTAATAAACGTGTTATCGAAAAGTTGATTCTATCCGGAGCCTTAGATAGATTAGGTCCTCACCGAGCGGCGATGATGGCATCTTTGAAAGATGCGGTGAAGGCAGCGAGTCAACATCACCATGCCGAGTCTTTTGGTCAATCTGATATGTTTGGCGTGTTGACCGACGCTCCGGAAGAGGTTGAACACAAGTATACCCAAGTGCCTAAATGGCCTGAGAAGGTTTGGCTTGAAGGTGAACGTGAAACGCTTGGTTTGTATTTAACGGGTCACCCGGTTAACGCTTACATCAAAGAGTTAGCGAAATACACCAGCTGTCGTTTGAAAGATGCCACGCCAACGCGTCGTGACCAATCACTAACAATTGCAGGCTTGGTGATTGCTGCGAGAGTGATGACGACGAAGCGCGGCACGCGAATTGGTTTGATGACACTTGATGACCGTTCGGGCCGAATGGAAGTGATGTTGTTCTCGGATGCGCTCGATCGCTACGCAGAATTGCTCGAAAAAGACAAAATTGTGGTCGTTTCCGGACAGGTCAGCTTTGATGATTTCAATGGCGGGCTTAAAATGTCCGCGCGCGAGGTCATGGACTTAGGAAGCGCCCGTGAGAAATATGCTCGTGGGGTGTCGATATCTATCGACCAATCCCAAATTAACGGTCAATTTTTTGAACGCTTTAGTCAAATCTTAGAACCTTATAGAGCCGGAACGGTCCCAGTCAATGTATACTACCAGCGTGCCGACGCTAGAGCGCGGTTAACATTGGGCACAGAATGGCGCGTGACGCCAAGTGATACATTACTAGACGAATTAAAACAGCTGCTTGGAAATAGCCAAGTAGAACTCGAATTTAACTAAAATTTAGCTTCGCGAATGCGGAGCTGAATCAACAAGGATTCATAGATGAGCCTGAACTTTCTAGAATTTGAAAAGCCTATCGCTGAACTTGAAGCAAAAATCGAAGCGCTACGTGACGTTTCGCGTCACGGTGGTGACACAGCGGTAGATCTAGACAAAGAAATCGAACAACTAGAGAAAAAAAGCTTAGAGCTTAAACAGAAAATCTTTAGTGACTTAGGTGCATGGCAGGTAGCTCAACTTGCTCGTCACCCTCAACGTCCTTACACCAAAGATTACCTGGAGCATGCATTCACAGAGTTTGAAGAGATGGCGGGCGATCGCGCTTACGCTGACGACAAAGCTATTGTGGGTGGTATGGCTCGTCTAAATGGCCGTCCTGTTATGGTTATTGGTCACCAGAAAGGTCGTGAGACTAAAGAGAAAGTGATCCGTAACTTTGGTATGCCGAAGCCAGAAGGTTACCGTAAGGCGCTACGTCTAATGGAAACTGCTGAGCGTTTCAACATGCCTATTATTACTTTCATCGACACAGCGGGCGCATACCCAGGTGTTGGTGCTGAAGAGCGTGGTCAATCTGAAGCTATCGCTAAAAACCTAAAAGTGATGGCTGGCCTTTCAGTTCCTGTTATCTGTAACGTTGTGGGTGAAGGCGGTTCTGGTGGCGCACTAGCGATTGGTGTTGGTGACTACGTGAACATGCTTCAGTACTCTACGTACTCAGTAATCTCTCCAGAAGGTTGTGCTTCAATCTTATGGCGCGATTCAGATAAAGCACCACAAGCAGCTGAAGCGATGGGCCTGATTGCTCCTCGTCTTAAAGAGCTTGAGCTTATCGACGAAATCATTCCTGAGCCTCTAGGTGGCGCGCACCGCGACCCTGCACAAACCGCTCAAAACATGAAAGACATGTTAGTTAAACAGCTAGAAGAGCTAGAGCAGTTTGATAACGAAACGCTGCTTGAGCGTCGTTACCAGCGTCTAATGAGCTACGGCTACTGCTGATAACTTGCCTTAGCGATAAGGCTAGCTATACGAACAAATGATGAAAGGGTTGGAATCAGTGCCACCCCTTTTTTATTATTAAAACATTATCCCTTAAAACACGATCTCTTGGTTTATTAGCCTCATGACACACTTAATTGATACCTTCACATCTGTACTTGATCAAAGCGCGCTTAAGCCTTGTCGGTTGATCGTCGCTTTCAGTGGTGGTGTCGATTCACGAGTGTTGTTGGAGTTGGCTGCCCAATTCGCTAAGTCCCATCACATCGATTGCTGTGCGGTACATGTTCACCACGGCTTAAGCAACAATGCTGATTATTGGGCAGAGCAGTGCAAAACATGGTGTGATGCTTTGTCGGTATCCTTGTTCATTGAACGAGTCTCGCTAGATATTAGCCGTGGAGAAAGCGTTGAAAAGCTGGCTCGAGACGCGCGATACCAAGCCCTTAAAAAGCATATTAGACAAGGTGATGTGTTAGTGACAGGCCAGCACATCGATGACCAAGTCGAGACCTTCTTGTTAGCTCTTAAGCGTGGCAGTGGTCCGAAAGGGCTCTCTTCAATGGCGAAAGTGATGCCATTTTCAGGTGCTCATATCGTTCGCCCACTGCTGTCGGTGACGAGAACGGATATTGAAGTGGCGGCGCGCGATATGGCTTTAACTTGGGTAGAAGATGAGAGTAATCAAGACGTTCGCTTTGACCGTAATTTTATTCGTCATCAAGTCACTCCGACACTGACCGAGCGTTGGCCTAGTTTTCGAGAATCGGTCAGTCGTAGTGCTCAGCTATGTGCAGAGCAAGAGTTACTGTTGGATGAGTTGTTAGAATCTCACTTACAACAAGCTTTGACTGAGAAGCACAGCTTAAGTATTGAGGTATTATCTCAGTACTCTGATTTACTGCGTGCACGCTTATTAAGAATGTGGCTGAGCCGCTGTAATCAACCGATGCCGAGCCAAAAGCAGCTCAAACTTATATGGGATGAGGTGGCATGTGCTCAGGCAGACGCCAACCCTAAGCTGGTGTTGAATGAGGTTGAGGTTAGACGTTTTAATCATCAGCTCCATGTCGTAAAAGAGACCAAAGACTTGTCGAACTGGCAAAGTGATATCTCGATGGAAGAGAGCTTAGTTTTGCCTGACGGTTTAGGGGAACTACACTTAACTTCAGCGGCGAGTGATGGTGTATCTAACCACTGTGATGCGCAACATTTTAGTCTCAACACAACGAGAGGAACACTGCGAGTGATATTTAACCCTGAGGGATTGTCAGCACACCCTGTTGGGCGCGGTCATAGCAGGAAGCTTAAGAAGTTGTTTCAAGAGTACCAAGTACCCAGTTGGTTAAGACGCAGAACGCCGATATTAATGGATGGCGATCGAGTGATCGCTGTTTTAGGCTTATTCGTAGATAAAAACTACGAAGGTCAAGATTGTGAAGCGCTTTGGAGCAAGTAGAAAAAGTTTATGTCACAATTCACCGTCACTTTAATAAAAATAATTAATGGAATATGCAATGAAGAAAATTACACTAGGATTAGTTCTTGGATTTGGACTATTGAGTGGTAACGCTCTGGCGGCTGATGTTGCTGCGGGTCAAGCTAAAGCAGCAATCTGTGCGGCATGTCATGGTGCAGACGGTATCGCAGTGATCCCTGGCTATCCAAACCTTAAAGGTCAAAACGAGCAATACATCGCTTCATCAATTAAGGCCTATAAGAATGGCCAGCGCACCGGCGGTTTGGCCGCTGTAATGCAGGCTCAAGCTTCAATGCTGAGTGATGAAGACATCGCAAATCTAGCCGCTTACTACGCAAGCCTTAAGTAAAACCTTCTCAAAGCGCTGATTAAACAAGATGATAAATTTCGAGCCAGAGCTTTAAAGCTCTGGCTTTTTTCATTGAATGTTTACTATAGCTAACCGATAATGAGCCATTCGCACAGTTTAAGGGATGAACATGAAAAAGATTGAAGCCATTATCAAGCCATTCAAACTTGATGATGTACGTGAAGCACTTGCAGAAGTGGGTATTACGGGTATGACAGTATCTGAAGTTAAAGGCTTTGGACGTCAAAAAGGTCATACTGAGCTATACCGCGGCGCAGAGTACATGGTCGACTTTTTACCTAAAGTGAAACTAGAAATCGTTGTGACCGACGAAGTGGCTGACCAATGTGTTGATACCATCATTGAGACGGCTCAAACAGGTAAAATTGGTGACGGTAAGATCTTCATTACTGAAGTTGAACGTGTGGTACGTATTCGTACTGGCGAAGAAGACGAAGACGCCGTATAAAAACTATTACCCTAAAAGGAGCGTTTATCGCTCCTTTTTCATCTCTGGTAGGGTGCTGTATGTTTAAGAAAACCATCATTGTTATCACGTTATTGATAACGCTTGCTGTCGTTAGTTTTCATTTTATCTTCGTGATCCCGAATAAACCCAACCTGATCATTTCCTCTCAAAGTACCAGTAACGACATCTACAGTTGCTACCAAAACTCTGCACCGAAAGCGATTGATGTGTCTGATGGCTTAGACATTACGGTGTGGAATATCTACAAGCAAAACCGAAATAATTGGCAGAGTGAGTTAAATAAGCTGTCGGCAGGTAGCGATTTAGTCTTGCTGCAAGAAGCTAGTATGACAGAAGGACTTCGCCAATGGGTAATGAGCGGACAGTGGGGAAGCACACGTGTTAATGCGTTTGAGGCCTTTGAGCAAAGTGCTGGGGTACTCAACCTAGCAACCCATTTACCGATTGAAGCGTGTGCTTATACTCATGAAGAACCTTGGCTTCAACTGCCTAAATCGGCGCTTTGGTCGCGTTACCAACTAAACAATGGCGAAGAGCTGGCTGTGATTAATATCCACGCTGTGAACTTTACCTTTGGTACGGAAGATTACGAGGCTCAGCTCAAGAGCTTAACTGACAATCTGCAAAAGTATCGTGGGCCGGTTATTTTTGCTGGGGACTTTAATAGCTGGAGTGAAGCTCGCTTTGCTGTATTGAAAGATGCGTTGGAGAAGGTTGGTTTGACGGAAGTTGCCTTTGAGCCAGATAACAGAACTCAGTTCATTACAGGACTGGTGCTCGACCATGTGTTCTATCGAGGGCTAGAGGTAGAAAAAGCAAAAGCGCCCATTACGGACGCTTCTGATCATAACCCTATGCGAGTGACCTTTAAGGCTAAATAGTGATTAGCTATTAGTCATTGGAACTTAACCATTCGCACGGTGGTTACCTTGGGAAATCTAACGGAACAATAGGCTAGAGAGTCTTCGCTAGCCTTATCTCTTCTACTTAAAAGATTAAAATGTAGAGCGCCCAGATTAGGTAGTAGCCAACCCATGGTAAGCCTGAAATCACAAGCGCTTGCCCGCGTTCAAACTCAGTCCACGTTAATACCGCAGCATAACCTAGCACGATGTACCATGGCAGAAGCAGTGGTAATGAGCTAGCAAACTGTGACCAATCATTAGTTAGCGGTAACTTGATCAAGCCATTTAAGCTGTTCAAGTCGGCAGCGTAGTTCATCACATGTCCATGCTTGAGTATCAGGCTTGCGTAGCTTGCTACATCACCTAAAACAGCTGGGAATATAACAACCGATGCCGCTGCAAACCATCGCCAAAAGCTGTGCTGATGTTGGCTTGGCTTGGTTGCTAGGTTAAACCAGAATGCCAATAGAACGATGGTTAATGTTCGGCCAAATACGTCGCTGATGATTTCACTTGCGAGTAAGGTATTGCTGTCAAGTAACGCCAATTGGTCAGGGTTCGTTTGAGCCAGTTGCTGCGAGAGCTCTGCACTTAACCATGCAAAATCTACATTCGAAAAATAAGCACCCCAAAACAAAAATGGGCTGAGCATTAATACGACGTAGGGTTGCCATCCCCAAGCACTTCGTTGATAAAGCGCTAAGAAACAAGCTGTTGGCGAACGGAATATATCCAACAGCATGACGAGTGGGTTACTTGACGGGTTCATACACTTACCTTAGTTACATCAACATACAGCTTCAGTTTTTGTCCTGGCTGTAGGTATTTTTTGTTCTGCAAAGTGTTCCATTTTACAACATCTGTACTTTTTACTTTGAACTTTGATGCAATACCGCTGACTGTGTCACCCGATCTTACGTTATAAAAGATCGTACGGATGATGGCGCCGTCTGAGCCGTTCTTCCAAATGACCAGTTCTTGACCAACTCTAAGCGTGTCGCGTGGTCCCATGCCATTCCACTTAGCCAGTGATTGATGAGAGACCTTATTTGCGCGTGCAATCGTCCATAGGCTGTCACCACTTCTTACAGTATGGCTGAGCTTATATTGACCACGACTCTTCGACTGTGTGCTTGCTAGGCGGTTTGAGGCGCTTAGGGCGTATGTCTTGTCGTCTTTGGTGGATGTTGGGATAAGTAAGTGCTGGCCAATACGAATATTGTTGTTGCTCAAACCGTTTGCAGAGCGGATCACTTTGCTGGTGGTGTTATATTTGCTTGCCAGTACGCTAATGCTGTCACCAGATTGAACCTTGTAACGCACCAACTTCATGCCTTTGCCTTTATTGGCAGCGACTTCTTTGTTGAATTTCTCAACTGAATCTAAAGGAAGTAATAGTTGTTGGTGTTTCTCTGGTGCCGTTGCCCATTGGTTGTAAGCCGGGTTGTAACCTTGAAGTTCTTTGACAGGAATGCCTGCGTAGTTCGCAGCAATGGCTAAATCAAGCTGTTCTTCAGGGTTAACCAGAGTCAGCACTGGCTTATTCGGGATCGCCGGAATATCGATGCCATACTTTTCTTGGTTGGCAATGACATCTGCTAGAGCAAGCAGTTTAGGTACATAGCTGCTGGTCTCTTTTGGTAAGTCCAAAGAGAAGAAGTCGATTGGCTTGCCAAGCTTCTTGTTCTTGCGGATTGCGCTGTTTACTCGACCACCACCACTGTTATAGGCAGCAATCGCATGATTCCAGTCGCCATCGAAACGTCGGTTAAGATCTGAGAGGAAGTCCAATGCGGCGTCGGTAGAGGCGGCAACATCGCGGCGGCCGTCATACCAAAAGTTCTGTTCAAGCCCGTAGTCTTTGCCAGTGCCTGAAATGAATTGCCATAGACCAGCAGCACTGCCATGAGAGTAGGCAAATGCATCGAAAGAGCTTTCTACAACGGGTAGTAGTGCCAATTCTAGTGGTAAGCCTTTTTCTTCAATCTTAGTCGTGATCAGATACAAGAAAGGTTCAGCACGCTTTGATACTGTTTTTAGATGACTCGGGTGCTTGAGATACCAAGTTCGGTAGTAGTCGACCTTCTTTTGGTCTGGCACTTCCATTTCAAGTTGCATCGCAATGCGTTTCCAAACATCTTCTTGTGTTTGTGGAGTAACGACAGGTGCTTCAACTTTTTGATCTTCTTTGGCTGTTGCTTCTGATGAAACGTTCGCTTGAGAAACTTCTTTAGTAGGAGATGTGTTGGTTTGCTCGGAAGCTTGGTCTGGATTCTCTGACTGAGTTAATTGGCAACCAGAAAGTAGTAATACCAAAGCCCAGCTGTACTTAACTCGCATGTTACAGCCTTTTTAATTAACGGCCGATGATAATACTTGCCACCCCCTATGAGTGACAAGTCTGTATTTGTTAAAATTCGTTCTTCCACGCACGTAAAGCGGTGAATACCGATAAAGGATCGGTCTGCTCGGTGCGATTAGACACTGATTTCACTACACTTGGCTCGGTATAGCGCAGGAAGGGGTTCACAAACTTCTCTTGTCTCAAATTTGTGGGGATGGTCGACTTATTTTGAGCGCGAAGTCGGTTCACTTGGTCGCGATATTGCTGCAAATGTTGGTTATCAGGCTCTACGGCTAATGCGAAAGCGATATTGGCTGCAGTGTACTCATGTGCACAATAAACTTCGGTTTCTTGAGGCAGAGCCGTGATCTTATTCAGTGCATCGAACATCTGTTGTGGTGTGCCTTCCATGATTCGGCCACAGCCCGCAGAGAACAACACATCACCACAAAACAGTTTGGCATCGCCCACATAACCAATATGACCCGCAGTATGGCCACTGAGCCCTAGGACGAGGAATACTTCGCCAAACAGTTCTAATTGATCACCATCATCGACCGGATGAGTTAAGGTAGGGATAGGTTCATTCCTTGGACCGACAACATCCACGCCGGGAAATTGTCTAACGAGTTCTGGAACACCACCAATGTGATCGTGGTGGTGGTGTGTAATCAAGATTGCATCTAAAGTTAGCTCATGGTGTGCCAAGTACTCTAATACTGGAGCCGCATCACCAGGGTCGACGACAGCACAACGGCGATCGCTATTTTGAATCAGCCAGATGTAATTGTCGTTAAATGCAGGTATGCTTTTGATATGTAACATTATTGGTTCTCCAGTCACTATTAGTGCGACAGAATAAGTGAGACAGATTATTGATGAAGCCAGCACGTAGCAGAAAGAAGTTTGAACGTCCTTACACTTGGGCGCAATTGCACAATGGGGACTGGTTGAGAGAATCTATTCAAACTCGACTCGATGAGTGGTGCCCAAAGCTATTTGGTTACCATATGCTCAAGCTCGGTGGCCTCAGTAGTGAGATTTCTAGCTGCACATGCAACATTCAACATCAAGTAAACCTAGATATCCAGAACCCATTACATAATGTGATAGCGGATGGCTATAATTTACCCTTTTTGGAGAAAAGCTTTGATGTTGTGGTGCTCAGTCATCAATTAGATTATAGCAATGACCCGCATCGCTTATTGAGAGAAGTCGATCGAGTGATGATGGACGATGGCTATATCATTATCACGGGCTTCAACCCAATCAGTGTCACTGGGCTTGCCAGTTTGATGCCTTGGCGAAAGAACAGCTTGCCTTGGAGTGGGCGTATGTACACGCCAAGTCGAATTAAAGACTGGTTAGGTGTACTTAACTATGAAGTAATTCATTGTGACACCTACGCGCTGTTTCCGATGAGTAAGTATCAAGCGATGTGGACGTGGTTGGAGAACAGCTTAGGTGGTTGTGCATCCTTCGCCGGAAGCCAATACTTTATTGTTGCTCGTAAGCGTACTTACCCGCTAAAACCCATCAAACCACATTGGCACCTTAAGCGACGTTTCTCGCCTGTTGGGGCAAGTTTTAGAACCAATACGCGCCGTACAATGGATTCAGCCAAAGCGTCATATCCGCTAAAAACAGAAAAAGCCGATTAGTGAACTGACCCCCAATAG
>NZ_JBFRTN010000060.1:10312-124528 GCF_041474095.1 Vibrio sp. 10N.222.54.A3 | reverse complement strand
GTATTTTAGGACGAGACATCGATACTGAATTTACTGTACCTAATACAAGCGTTACGTCTACGCCCAACCGTTTGGTGATTTTCTGCGACGAGGCATGATGTGTGGCAGAACAAGGCCTAGAAGTAGACCAATACCCGCAACACCACCACCGTACATGAAGTACTTCAATAGTAGGTCGTCTTTTTGAGTGTCTAGCTTAGCGCGCAGTTCACGGTTCTCTGTTTGAGAACTCGTTAGCTGTTGGCTAATTTCACTGTAGTTCTGTTCTAGTTCAGCAATCTGCTTGTTACGAGAATCTAGAGAGCTTGCTAGGCCAGCTTTTTCGCTGTCAGCACTCTGACGAGCATTCGCTAGCTTGCCTTTAACTTCCGTCAGCTCTTTCTCTAGCTTAGGCATACGCAGTGCCATGCTTTCTTGAGTGCTTACAAACTTGCTTTCAACCCAACCTTTACGGCCACGGTTGTCTTGAATTTGGGTGTAACCCGTACTCTTGTTAGTTTGTAGGAATGTAACCTTTTCACCAGCATCAACACTACCGATGATACGGAATGTGTTGTTTGGGCCAGAATGCATATAAGTAAATAGTTTGTCAGCAATATAACGGTCTTGTGCAAAGGCAGCTGGAGCCGCAAGCATTGCGAACAAAACTAAGCTAATCAGTTTTTTCACAGTAAATCCCTTAACGATTCAAATTGGGTAGGCGTATGAGTCAGCCTCAATCAGCAAATAATATTTAGTTTCTTTATGCGGTGCAACAAAGAAGGGAGGCAAAGCCTCCCTTTCTGTGCGTTTGAGTCAATAATGACATGGCATTTACATATCGTTACTGAAGCTCACACTGTTCTGACGCTAGTATTCACTAACGCAGTCGCGATTACATAGTAAACGCAGCTTGAATTCCGTAGAAGAACACAACAGCAAGTAGAGCACCTGCAGGTAGTGTCACAATCCAAGAAGCCACGATATTACGTACAACGCCTAAGTTTAGTGCTGCGATACCACGAGCAAAACCAACACCTAAAACAGCACCAACGAGTGTTTGTGTAGTAGAGATTGGAAGGCCAGTACCTGAAGCTAGTACAACCGTACATGCAGTTGCAAGTTGTGCAGCAAAGCCACGGCTTGGTGTTAGTTCTGTAATACCAGTACCAACGGTTGCCATTACTTTATGACCCATTGTTGCAAGACCAACAACGATACCGAATCCACCTAGAGGAAGAATCCACCATGCGATAGTACTCTTACCTGTGATTTCACCCATGTGCTCAACGGTTGATACAACAGCAGACAGTGGACCAATCGCGTTCGCAACGTCGTTTGAACCGTGTGCAAATGCCATCGCACAAGCTGTGATAACCATGAGTACAGAGAAGATGCCTTCAACACCTGCAAAGCCGTGGTCTTCTTCGCGGTTAGCGAATTTCTTCTGGATGTATAGGTAACCGCCGATCATTACAAGCGCAGAAACGCCAGCAGCCCAAACCCATGCTTCAGTGTTGCTTAGGTGAAGACCAACGTGCTTAAGGCCTTTCTTGATGGTTACAAGTGCAATTACCATTGTTGTAATGAACATGTATACCGGTACAAAGCGTTTCGCGTTAAATAGCGGGTTCTCTGTATCAAAAATCAGTCGTTGAGCACTTACAAATATGACGTAAGCGAAGAAGCCGGAAATAACGGGTGTGATAATCCAACTACCCACAATACCTTGAACACTGTTCCAGTCTACAGCTTCAGTACCTACAGAAATACACGCAAAACCGATGATTGCACCGATGATTGAGTGAGTCGTAGAAACCGGCCAGCCCATGTAAGAAGCGAGAAGTAGCCATGTACCAGCAGCAAGAAGTGCTGACATCATGCCGTACACAAGTACATCTGGTTGATGAGCGAATAGAGACGTTTCGATAACACCTTTACGGATCGTGTCTGTTACTTCGCCGCCCGCAAGGTAAGCACCTGCGAATTCAAAGATCATTGCGATAATGATCGCTTGTTTAACGGTTAAAGCTTTAGAGCCTACAGAGGTGCCCATTGCGTTCGCAACGTCATTTGCACCAATACCAATAGCCATCAAGAAACCGAAAGCTGCTGCAACAATAATCAGGACAGTGCCGTAGTTAGCAAGGATATCCATCGTAATACCTAGTTGTTTGATAACAAGCGGAACAAATTTAGACGCAAAAAACCGCTCAGCGAGAGGAATACTCAGCGCATAAGTGGTTTGTTCAAAAAATGCTCTTCGTTATATGGGTTAACGTATGATTTAAGATCGAGAAAGCATTACTTCAAGACGAGCGCCTACACGCTGTGCTTGATCTGCAATACCACCAACCCATTCAAGAATTTTGTATAAGAACATGATATCAACTGGATTCAGATCGCCTTCAATTGCCATTAGTTGTTGGCGTAGTTCGATCTGCATCGCATCCGTGTCATCTTCAATTACATCTAATTGATGAATCATTTCGGCAACGAGTGTTACTTCACGGCCTTTAAAGCCAGTCTCAAGTAATTCGTCTAATTCATTGATTACGTTTTGTGCTTGGTTCGCTGCATCTAGACAACGTTTAACGTAAGCGATGAAGTTTTCTTGCATAGGAGCAGGAATGACAAGTTGACGACCATATACACGGCCAGCAATGTCTTTCGCTAGGTTTGCGAGTTTGTCTTGTTGAGTTAATAGCTCCAACATATCGGTGCGATCAACTGGCATAAACAAACCACGAGGAAGTTTAAGGCGAATTTCACGTTTTAGTACGTCAGCTTCTTTCTCAAGGTGAGAAATTTGAGCTCGAATTTCTGATGCTTTTTCCCAGTTACCTTTTGAAGAAACTTCAAAAAAATTAACTAGGTGAGAACAACATTCGTTCACGCATACTACGTGACGCTGCAAAGGTTTAATTGGGGACTTTGCAAATAACCCCATAATTGTATTTACTGGCATGGTCATCCAACCTAATAAATAATAACCTTAAAACAACATACACCATATTCATGGTGAAATGTTAAGCGATGGCTACAAAGTCGCGCATGTTAACCTAATCAATCTCTCATTAAAACTGTTTTAGATCATCATAAGGGCGATATTTCTGACTTGCCGACTTTTCAAATTGGCAATATCCTGTCCCTATCTTCACAGAAAGGTATAACTATGGAAACCGAGATAGAACTGAAGTTTTTTGTTTCTCCTGAATTTTCAGAGACTTTACGCAATAAAATTGCTGAAACTAAAGTACTTCAGCACAGTTGTCGTGAGCTAGGTAACATCTACTTTGACACCGCTGACAACTGGCTACGTAAGCACGATACAGGCTTACGCATTCGACGCTTTGATGACGTATTTGTACAAACCGTAAAGACTGCTGGTCGTGTGGTTGCTGGCCTGCATCAAAGGCCTGAATACAATGCAGAACACGACAGCAACGAACCTAAGCTAGCCCTGCACCGAGAGGATATCTGGCCAACAGGTAAAGACATCGAAACGTTGCAAGCTGAGCTGACTCCTCTGTTCTCTACCAACTTCACGCGTGAGCAGTGGTTGATTGGTATGCCTGATGGTAGCCAAGTCGAGGTCGCATTCGATCAAGGCTTTGTTGAATCAGGCGACCTGCAAGAACCGATTTGCGAAGTCGAATTGGAACTTAAATCCGGTCAAACGGATGCGCTATTTACATTGTCTCGCCAATTCTGCGAACAAGGTGGCATGCGTTTGGGTAACCTAAGTAAAGCAGCTAAGGGTTACCGTCTTGCTCAAGGTTATCAAGGAGATGAAGTTACTCCTTTGACCTTAGTTGATACTGACAAAAGTGATACCGTTGAATCGTGTTTTATTCAATCTTTAGAGCATGCTCTCGCTCATTGGCATTATCACGAGCAGATTTTCACAGAGCGTCAATCGATTGAAGCTTTGCATGAGATCAGTCACTCGCTGAGTTTTATTCGCCAAACTTTCACTATCTATGGCGGCATTGTCCCTAGACGCGCGAGTGCGATTTTACGTCAAGAGTTGAAGTGGCTTGAGCAAGAGCTCGACTGGCTGAAAAGCTATGATCACTTCGAAGACTTGCTGGAAGATAAAGGCCATGTACTACGTAAACTCGATGCGCGTAAGTTCTTAGTCGCTGAGCTTAAAGAGATGCAAGAGCAACTGCCAGATCGTGAAGATCTGCTTACCTTGCTGAGTTCTGCTCGATACACTGGGTTATTATTAGATCTGAGCCGTTGGATCTTGTCTCGTGGCTGGCAACCTTTCTTAGATGAAAAAGCACGTGAGCAAATGGCTCGTGGTATCGAATGGTTTTCCGTGCAGCAACTCGATCGCACATGGGCCGATTTGATGGAAGCTTTCCCGCCAGAGCGAGTGATGACCAGCCAAGCGTATATTGATCAGCAATACCGTTTGATGCGTAATCTGTATTCTGGCGTTGGTTTCGCGAGTTTGTATGATGACGATGAACGAAACAGTTTCCGTTTACCTTGGGCCGATATGGTGCAAGGCATTGATGACTTGCTGGCACTTAAAACATTAGAGCCTTTGACTGAGAAGCTGGAAGGCGATGAGAAGCTTCAGCTAGAGCGTTGGTTAGCTCGTCAAGAAGTGTCCATTCTGCATGCGATGGAACAGACACGCCAAATCAGTGTTGAGGTTGAGCCATACTGGCAAGACTAAACTCGATACCTGTATCAATAGAAGTATGAATTTGAAAATAGGGCTCCGGCCCTATTTTTTTGTTTGTTGCTCAAGTTTTTCGAGTCGCTCTAAGATTTTCTGTTGCTGCTCGATGATCTTCTCAAGGTGTTTCTCTTTGTTTTCCGCTCGTTGATTCTCATGATGAGTTGGGGAGGTGATCAAAGAAGTAATCAAGCCTGAAATCATACCAAACACACCGACACCACAGATGATCACCATTGAAGCCACTAACTGACCGGAAGTTGTCACTGGGTAATGGTCGCCATAACCCACAGTACTGATGGTCACAAACGCCCACCATAAAGCATCATGACCTGTAGTGATGTTGGCGTTCGGATCTTTGTGTTCCAATAGCAGGATCGTGCCAGCACCGATAGTCAGTAAGATCACCAAAAGCAGAATGATGGAAGCGAAAGTGGTCTCTTTCCTATTACGAAATAACTCTCTGAAAATACGTTTACTTGAACGCAGAACTAAGATGACTCGCAGAATTTGAAAAATACGGGCGAAACGAAGAGGCTCGATCATTGGGATACTTGCTAAGAAATCGATCCAGTGTACTTTTAGAAATTCTTTTTTGTTTTGTGATCTAAATAGATCAATTGTGAGCTGAAAAAGAAAAACACTACAGATTATAAAATCGAGGCCGATAAGGACTTGTTTCGATTCTTTATCGATCGGTACGAACAATAAGCCTGAGATCACAAATAACGCTAAGAAAGAGAGAATCAGTGACAATAAGCTCATCGGCTTGGTGGCGTCTTTGGTATTATTCAACATTCATACGAGGCTCAAAATAAATCGCGAACTTTGACTGACATAGCCACCTCGCGGATATAGAAGCCATCAATATATAAGAATTAATGGAGAACTGACAATGACTAAACTGTCATTCAAGCCGTGGGAAAGGGTAATCTCTGACGTTCGTCTCGTTCCAAAAATGGTCATGTTGATGATATTCAGCACTATCTTGATCATTTCGAAGCAGCTATGGGACGCAAGTACGTTTTACGATTCATTGCTTGCTGTAACGAACAATGCGCAAGTCGCACAACAGCATTACGAGACTTACCTAGTTCAAGTGGCTTGGCAAACAGCCTTGATGATCATTGTGTTTGTGGTTCTTCTGTTAGCAGCGGCGCGCGTTATGCTGCGCCAGACTCAATACCTTAATGACGCCATTAAAACCATGGCAGATAAGAACTTATCAGTGCCGATTCAAATGGACTGTAAAGATGAATACGGCGATGTGGCACGCGAACTTGAAAAAACTCGCGTCCAACTGAACGACATGATCAAAACTCAGGTGGCCTCTTCTGATGAGCTGTTTGCTCTGACGGAAGTGATGACCATCAGCATGTCTGAAACCAAAGAGTCAGCTCAAGAAGAGTTCAACGAGATCGATCAACTGGCAACAGCAATGAGTGAGATGACTTCTACGGTACAAACTGTCGCTGAGCATGCACAAAGCGCTTCGTCATTGACTGAACAGGCATCAGGCCAAGCTCTTACTGGTCAGAAGTTCGTTCAAGGATCAGTGTCTAAGATGAGTGAGTTATCTTCAGATATCGCAGCATCTGCAGCAGCGGTAAACCAAGTAGAAGAACGCGTTGACTCAATTGGCAGTGTGGTTGGTACTATCCAAGGCATTTCAGAACAGACAAACCTACTAGCATTGAACGCTGCAATTGAAGCGGCACGTGCCGGTGAAGCGGGTCGTGGTTTTGCGGTTGTTGCTGATGAGGTTCGTAACCTTGCACAGCGCACTCAGCAAGCGACGGTAGAGATTCAAGACATGATCAGTCATCTACAAAGCAGCGCTAACTCTGCGGTAGAACTGATGGAGAAGAGTGTTGTTGAAGCGGCTGAAGGTGTTGATCTGGTGACTAACGCGGGAAGTGAGCTTGACGGCATTGTAAGCCAAGTCAATCAAATCAATGATATGAACTTCCAGATCGCGACCGCTGCAGGCCAACAGAGCAGTGTTGCTGAAGAGATGAGCGTCAACCTGACCAATGTACGCGAGCTTGTTGAAGCTTCAGTTGTGGTGGTTGGTGAACTGCTCGAGACCTCTCAGCTTATGGAAAGTAACGCGCAAGAACTCGACGGTAAGATTAAGCAATTTAAGGTTTAGTCCTCAGCACCCAATCTTCATCCGTCAAAGGCTAATTCCCAGAGACTGTTTCTCGGTTGTAAGCTCAACCAGATAAGTTAATCGATAAAACGCCCACATTGCTAATGTGGGCGTTTTTTATTGGCGTAACTTTGGTATAACTTATCTTTAGTTATGAAAACTCGTTATTGAAGAACTGAATCGATAAACCGATTGTTCGGCGCGCAGCTTATACAAGGAAGAAACATGCCATTGCCTTCTCAACTCATCACTCACTCCCAGTCTGCTTTTGAGCAATTATTAGAGCATCAAAGTGAAGCCATCAATACTTGGTCTGAGCCACTGACTGAAGATCTTAAACGTGTACTCGGTTTAAGCTGTTTTATTGGTGATTGCCTGCAGCGTGATACGGTTTTATGTGGTGACTTACCTAATATGTTGGCATGCGAAGAACGCGCTGAAGGATACCGAGAACGCTTGGCTGAATTACTTTCTAGTTGCACCGATGAAATGAGCGGTCAGCGCGTGCTGCGTCAATTCCGAAATCGAGAAATGACCTACATTGCTTGGCGTGATTTTATGGGTTCGTGGGAGCTAGAGCAGAGCCTAAATCATCTATCGATGTTGGCTGAGGCGATGATCTTCGAAACCTACCAATGGCAGTACGATATTTGTTGTAAAGAGTGGGGCACACCTTGTAATGAACAAGGCGAAGCACAGCCGATGTTGATCATTGGTATGGGCAAGCTAGGGGGCGGTGAGCTTAACTTCTCTTCCGATATCGATCTGATCTTCACCTACCCAGAGAATGGTGAAACCCAAGGTGCAAGACGCAGCATTGCCAATGCGCAGTTCTTTACACGTCTCGGGCAACGTATTATTAAGGCGCTTGATCAGCAAACCTTCGATGGATTCTGTTATCGAGTAGACATGCGCCTGCGTCCATTCGGTGAGAGTGGTCCACTGGTCATGAGTTACGCTGCGCTAGAAGATTACTATCAAGAACAAGGTCGCGATTGGGAACGCTACGCTATGGTTAAAGCGCGCGTGATGGGCAGTGAGATGTACCCTGAGTATCAAGAGCTTCGCCAAATGCTACGCCCGTTTGTGTTCCGCCGTTATATTGATTTTAGTGCGATTCAATCTCTGCGCCGAATGAAGTCTATGATCAGCAGCGAAGTGCGTCGTCGTGGTCTCTCGAACAACATCAAGCTTGGCTCTGGTGGTATTCGTGAAGTTGAGTTTATCGCACAAGTCTTCCAATTGATTCGTGGTGGACGCGAGCCTAGCTTACGCGGTCGAGGGTTACTCGAAACCTTAAGTGCGATTGAATCCCTTCATCTGCTAGAGTCTGAAGAGGTGGGGCACCTACGTGAAGCTTATCTGTTTTTGCGTCGCCTTGAGAACCTGTTACAAGCCATGGCTGATAAGCAAACTCAAACCTTACCTGACGGCGAATTCGAACAACTGCAGCTTGCCGTTGCCATGCAATTTTCCGATTGGGATAGCTTGATTGCGGCAACTCGTGCTCATATGGCGAATGTACATACCGTGTTCGAAGACCTAATTGGCGTTGATGAAGATGACGCTAATCCGATCGCGAGCCACTTTAGCGAGTTGTGGGATATGGCCCATAAACCCGATGTAATTGAGCACGTGTTGGAACACGACATTGCGGTCGCGAGCCCGCCTGATGCGGCGAAAACGATCATTCAGTTTAAAGCCGATTTGGCTAAAAAGACTCTTGGCCCTCGTGGGCGGGAAGTCCTCAATCGACTGATGCCGAAAGTGTTTCAAGCGCTGTACACCGCTAAGGATGCCGAGTTTGGTTTGTCGCGAGTACTGCATCTGCTGCATAAAATCGTTACGCGTACCACTTACCTTGAACTACTAGATGAACACCCTGCCGCGTTGACTCAGCTAGTTCGCCTGTGTACGGCAAGCCCGATGATTTCGGAGCAGTTGGGTCGTTATCCAATTCTGTTAGATGAACTTATCGACCCTCAGCAACTCTACAATCCCGTGCCTTTAGAGTCTTACAAGACCGAGTTGCGTGATTATCTAGCCCGTATCCCTGAAGATGATATGGAGCAACAGATGGAAGGTCTGCGTCAGTTTAAGCAGACCTGTATATTGAGAATTGCAGCCGCGGATATTGCGGGTGCTCTACCTGTCATGAAGGTCAGTGATCACCTGACCTACTTAGCAGAAGCCATTGTGGAGGCGGGGGTCAATCAAGCTTGGTTACAAGTATCCGCCAAGTTTGGTGAACCGACCCATGTTAAAGATCGCGAAGGTCGCGGTTTTGCTGTCGTTGGTTATGGCAAAGTCGGTGGTTGGGAGCTTGGTTATAACTCCGATCTTGATATCGTGTTCATGCACGACTGCCCGGTACACATCTATACTGATGGAAAGAAAGAGATCGATGGACGCCAATTCTACTTAAGATTAGCGCAGCGTATTATTCATATTTTCTCGACCAGAACTGCTTCTGGCATTTTGTACGAAGTCGATACTCGCCTACGCCCTTCTGGTGCATCTGGTCTATTGGTGAGTCCAACCGATGCCTTTGACGAGTATCAGCACAATGACGCGTGGACATGGGAGCACCAGGCCCTCACTCGTGCTCGTATGATTTACGGTGATGACTTATTGGTATCTGCGTTTAACAAAACTAGGCATGAGGTTTTGTGCTTGCCACGAGATGAGGCAACACTCAAAAAGTCAGTTGTGGATATGCGTGAAAAAATGCGTGGCCATTTAGGCGGTAAAAAAGCCGATCGATTCATGCTTAAACAAGATGCGGGTGGTATTACCGATATTGAATTCTTAGCGCAATATTTAGTGCTTAGATACAGTAATGAGAAACCTAAGCTTACTCGTTGGTGTGACAATGTGAGAATCTTTGAAAGCTTGTTGTCGCAAGGGATAATGGACGAGCAACAAGGTATGGCATTGACCAATGCGTACACCACATTAAGGGATGAAATCCACCACCGTAATCTACTTAACCTTGATGCGGATGTGGCGATTGAAAAGTTCGAAATGGAAAGAGAACATGTTGTTCAGGCATGGAAGCAGTGGATGGAAGCATAATTCAGTCATAGCGTAGCGAGTGCTATGTTTATCTTGATAGGCTTTTACTCATTTATCTGTAGTTTAGCCACTGTAATCAGTGTGCTAGACTCTAGCCAGATTCGATTTTTGGAGCTCAACAATGAAACCAATTCTACCTGACTACAGCCAATCAGGTGTTCTTATTGTCGGTGACGTAATGCTTGACCGTTACTGGTATGGCCCAACTGGCCGTATTTCACCAGAAGCACCAGTCCCCGTTGTGAAAGTAGAAAATAACGAAGAGCGTCCTGGTGGTGCTGCCAACGTAGCAATGAACATTGCCTCTCTTGGTGGGCATGCTCATGTTGTTGGTTTGACTGGTAAAGATGAGCCTGCTGAGGTGTTGAAAAGCACTTTAGGTGCTCTGAAGGTTAAGTGTGATTTCGTTGAGTTAGAAGACTATCCAACCATCACCAAACTACGAGTGATGAGCCGTGGTCAGCAGTTGATTCGCTTGGATTTTGAAGACAAATTCGAAAACACCAACCCAGAGCTTATTCTGTCTCGCATGGAGCAAGCCCTACCAAATGTACGTTCGGTTATCTTGTCAGATTACGCGAAAGGTGCATTAGAGCATGTACAGAGCTTCATTCAAAAAGCACGCGCAGCCAATGTTCCTGTATTCATCGATCCCAAAGGCGCGGATTTAGAGCGCTACCGTGGTGCGACATTACTTACACCAAACATGGCAGAGTTTGAGCTGGTTGCAGGTAAAGTGAAATCAGAAGAAGATCTTATCGAGAAGGGTATTGCCTTGATCGAGAAGTATGACTTTGAAGCTCTATTGGTGACTCGCAGTGAAAATGGTATGACTTTATTACGTAAAGGTCAGGCACCATTCCACTTGCCAACCCAAGCGAAAGAAGTGTACGACGTAACTGGTGCTGGTGATACGGTTATCTCAGTACTGGCTGCGTCTGTTGCAGCTGGTAAGCCATTGGATGAGGCGTGTGCATTAGCGAACGCTGCAGCTGGTGTCGTTGTTGGTAAGCTAGGTACGTCAACGTTATCCACGATAGAGCTAGCTGAAGCGATTCACGGCAGTCAAGACACAGACTACGGTGTGATCTCAGAAGCGGCACTGGTTGAAGCGGTGAAGCGTGCTCGTGCGAAAGGCGAGAAGGTAGTTATGACTAATGGCTGCTTTGATATTCTACATGCTGGTCATGTTTCTTACATGAATCACGCGGCTGAGCTGGGCGATCGTTTGATCGTTGCGGTAAATACCGATGAATCAGTGAAACGCTTGAAAGGCCCTGGTCGCCCTGTGAACCCAACTGATCGTCGTATGGCGGTATTGGCTGGCTTAGGTGCAGTTGATTGGGTTGTGCCATTCTCTGAAGATACCCCTCAACGTTTAATCTCTGAGGTACTGCCAAGCATTCTTGTGAAAGGTGGTGATTACAAGCCTGAAGAGATTGCTGGTGGTGCGGAAGTGATTGCTGCTGGTGGTGAAGTGAAAGTACTTAACTTTGAAGATGGTTGCTCTACCACTGAAATCATTAAAGCGATTAAAGGTGGTCGAGGCTAGTTTTTAGTTTTTAGTTTTTGGCGTTAAGCTTTTAGTTAGGCAGTAAATCTCGCTTTAATCGATAATAAAAATGCCGCTCAATGAGCGGCATTTTTGTAACGGTAACTTGAGTAATTAAGAGTTACTTACTTGCTACTTTTAGACCTGCGTTTACATCAACAATGTCTTGTTCGCTTAGCGTACCAACTGCTTGACGAAGCTGAAGTACACTTAGGATGTAGTTGTAACGAGCATCTGAAAGGTTTTTGTTCGCATCATATAGACGACGAGTCGAATCTAGTACGTCAACGATAGTACGAGTACCTACATCAAAACCAGCTTCTGTTGCTTCTAGAGCAGACTGAGCAGAAACTACAGACTGTTCGTAAGCGCGTAGAGCACCGATCGAAGCGCTGATGTTGTTGTTGAATGCACGTACGTCTTTTACAACGCTACGGTAAGTTGCTTCTAGATCTTCACTTGCTGCAACGTAGTTGTATTCAGCCTGTTTAGTCAATGAAGTTGTGTTACCACCTGTGTATAGAGGTACAACTAAGTTCAAACCAATGTTTAGGTTGTCTTGGTCGTAATCTTGGGTGCTGTTTGATTGATCTGAAACAGCGTAGCTACCATCTAGGGTTAAGCTTGGTAGGTGACCAGAGCTTGCTAGAGAGATGTTGTCTTTTGCTACGTCTTGAGAGATACGTGCAGCCAATAAGCTAAGGTTCTTTTGTTCTGCTTGTTCAACAAGTGCAACTGCAGACTCAGAAGATTTGCTTGCTGAGAAACGATCAGTATCTAGGATGCTTAGGTTAGAGTGTTCCTGACCTGTAATCTCACGAAGACCTTCGTAGCTATTCGTTAGGTCGTTCTCTGCAAGAACTTCATCAGCCAAAACACCATCGTACTGAGCTTGCGCATCATGTACATCGGTGATTGCTGAAAGACCTACTTCAAAACGTTGCTTAGTTTGTTCTAGTTGACGAGCAACCGCTGCTTTCTCTGCACGAACAAATTCTAGGTTATCTTGAGCGCGAAGCACTTCGAAGTATGCTGTCGCAACACGAAGGATCAAGGCTTGTTGTTCTGCCGCGTAAGCTGAATCAGATTGACGAGCGGTTTTCTCTGCCGTATCTAGTGTGATCCATGAAGAACGCTGGTAAAGCTCTTGGCTGAAGCCGATAGCAGCTCCCCAAGTGTTGTTATCAATGCTTGAATTACCAACACCTGATGTATCTCGATCACCACGATTAATGTCGTAGTTTGCTGTTAGGTTGATTTGCGGTAACAAAGAGCTACGACTTGACGTTACTGCTTCAAAAGCGGCATCGCGCTGCGCTGCTGAACGAAGAAGTTGTGGATCGTTCTGTTTTGCTTGGTCGTAAACTTCAGCTAGCGTATCAGCAAAAGCTGACGAACTCAGGCTGCCAATTGCTGCACTGATAAATAGTGGAAGCAGTTTTTTCATTTTCCTATTCCTGCCTTTTATGGAATTTTCTTTAGAAGAGTTTAACCCAGTTTGGTGGTAATTTACTCGAAACTTTGCACTTTTTTACAGTTAACTGTCCACTTGTGCAATATTTATTTTTTAAAGCTTAACTTTAATTATAAATTTTATATAAAAAGTTGAACCTTATCCTTGGTAGTTAACTCGGACAATGAGTAAACTATAAAGATCACTTAGTGAGGTACCAAATGCAACAGTATGACAATCAACGATATGAGTTTACTCCGCAAGATGTGGAAATAGTCTCAAAAGAGACGCTGTTTCGTGGTTTTTTCAAAATGGTCAAGTACACATTTAAACATAGACTATTTGAGGGAGGCTGGAGCCAACCAATAGAGCGTGAGATGTTTGAGCGTGGACATGCTGCCGCTTTGCTACCTTATGATCCTGTGCGTGATGAAGTGGTGATCGTCGAACAGATCCGTGTCGGAGCCCTAGAGCATGAGAACCCATGGCAATACGAAATTGTTGCTGGGATCATTGATACGGACGAATCGCCACAAGACGTCGCTCGTCGTGAAGCAATGGAAGAAGCCGGAGTCGAAGTCGGATCTGTATTGCCTATTACTTCGTATTATCCTTCATCTGGTGGTTGCTCTGAAAAGCTCGACGTCTTTGTTGGCTGTGTTGATGCAACGACAGCCAAAGGGGTACACGGATTGGACTACGAAGGTGAAGACATTCGTGTACAAGTGATGAGTCGCGAAGCTGCTTATCAGTTGGTAAAAGATGGTGTATTTGAAAATGGAGCCACGATCATTGCGCTACAGTGGCTACAATTGAACTACCAAGAATTACAGTCAGAGTGGATAGATTAACGTCATGCCAAATATCGCGGTCAAAAAACCGTATCATGTTGATCTTGCTGAATTGATGCGAGTTTACGAGACTAACTATGCCAAACTGAACGCTTTGTTACCGGTTGGGCATGAGGTTGGTGACGTTCGCTGTTACCAAGCCGTTAATATGGTATATCAATTGACAGTGAATGAGGTCACAAAATACACCACATTAATAGATATATGTCAGAGTGATGCGATGCCAGTGTTTCCTTTGCCAAAAATGTCTGTCAGGCTATATCACGACGCTCGAGTTGCAGAAGTGTGCGCTAGCGGGGATTTTTCGCGAGTCAAAGCGAAATATGACTACCCCAACACTAAGCTTCTGCAAAAGGACGAGAAATTTCAATTGAATAAATTTCTTGGGGAATGGTTAACGTTTTGTTTAAAAACGGGTATCAGCCGAACCCCAATTGCCTTTTAATTGAGCCTATTTATCAGCACTTTTAAAGTCTAAACAGTAACGTATCTGGATTTGTTATTTTGGAATTATCACACACTTCAAAATTTGATGAGAGCACTATTAAGCTTGTGCAGCTAACGGACACGCATTTATTTGCGCCGAGCAATGGCAGCTTATTAAGCATCAACACTCAAGATAGCTTTCGTGCTGTAGTCGATGGCATTGTTAGTCAGGGCTTTGACTATCAAGCGATTTTAGCAACCGGTGATATATCTCAAGATCACAGTGCTGAATCGTACCAGAAATTTGAGTCAGGGATTCAGCCTTTGGAAAAGCCATGCTATTGGCTGCCAGGGAACCATGACTTTAAGCCTAATATGGGCAGTGTTTTACCATCACCACAAATACAGTGTGTTGAGCATGTCTTGCTAGGCGATAACTGGCAGATGGTGATGCTAGACTCGCAGGTGGTTGGTGTGCCTCATGGTCGCCTCAGCGATCAACAGCTTGACCTATTAGAACAGAAGCTGACGGAGTTCCCTGAACGTAATACCTTGGTTCTATTGCACCACCATCCATTGTTGGTTGGCAGCGCATGGTTAGATCAACATAACCTAAAAGACGCCGATCAATTTTGGGATGTGGTTCAACAGCACACCAATGTTAAAGCCGTACTGTGTGGTCACGTTCATCAAGACATGAACCGAGATCATCATGGTGTACAAGTCATGGCAACACCGTCGACTTGTGTGCAATTCAAACCTAACTCAGATGACTTCGCGGTTGATACTTTGTCTCCGGGCTGGAGAGAGATTGAATTACATCAAGACGGTACCGTTAGCACGCAAGTTCGTCGTCTGCCTCATGGGCAGTTCTTGCCTGATTTTAAGGCTGCTGGTTACTAATGAAGGCGGTTATTGATGCCAGGCTCTAATCAACAAGCTAATAAGCCATCGCTGCTTCTCTATATTCACGGATTTAACAGCTCATCACGTTCTCATAAAGCGAATGTGATGGCAGATTACTGTGCGGAGCATCGCGCTGATATTAAAGTCGTAACCCCTCAACTGCCGAGTTTCCCTCAACAAGCGGCACTTCATTTACAGCAGCTGGTGGAGCAATACAAAGAGCAATATCAAATAGCGTTGGTCGGTAGCTCGCTGGGTGGCTATCTTTCAACATGGCTGAATAGCCACTATGGTTTTAAAGCGGTGGTTGTAAACCCAGCAGTGAAGCCGTATGAGCTTCTTGCTGACTATTTAGGTGAACAAGTAAACCCATACACAGATGAACGATATGTACTGGAAACAAAACATATTGATGAACTGAAGGCGTTAGAGGTTTCGGCTATCGCTAAGCCGAGCGACTTCTGGTTACTTCAGCAAACGGAAGACGAAGTTCTGGATTACCGACAAGCGGTAGAGAAGTACCAAGGTGCAACACAGACAGTAGAAGAGGGCGGGGATCATAGCTTTGTTGATTTTGAACGCTACCCACAACAAATCATCACCTTTCTAAATCTTTAATCTGTTCCACCAACCAAGTGATTTTCTCTTGTTTGCCTGTTATTTCATCTATCAATGGTGAAATATCATAGTTTGATGTCTTAGTTTTTGAACTAGCTTGACATCATTACTCAGCTTCCAGACTATATTCCCCAATACTTCGCTCGTTCGCTCTACTATGACGGTTCATAGTAATGATTCTGCTTTAGTGAAACTGGAGCCAGCGAACTGACGCAAACTTTTTGAGTAAACTCCGTATTATGACTGAACAATATAATGCAAAAGACCTCGAGGTACTTGAAGGTCTCGACCCTGTGCGACACCGCCCGGGAATGTATACCGAGACAGAAAGACCTAACCACCTTGCCCAAGAAGTCATTGATAACTCAGTCGATGAAGCACTAGCGGGACACGCTAAGAAGATCAAAGTGGTACTTCATGCAGACCAATCGTTAGAAGTTACCGATGACGGCCGTGGTATGCCTGTCGATATCCACCCTGAAAAAGGGATCTCAGGTGTTGAGCTGATTTTAACTAAGCTCCACTCTGGCGGTAAATTCTCGAATAACAACTATAAGTTCTCTGGTGGTCTGCACGGTGTAGGTATCTCGGTTGTAAACGCGCTGTCAAAACGTGTTGAAGTGACCGTACGCCGAGAAGGTCAGGTTCACGAGATCGCACTTGAAGGCGGTCATGCAGTAACAGAGCTTACTGTGACGGGCACTTGTGGTCATCGTAACAGTGGTACATCAGTACATTTCTGGCCTGATCCTAAGTACTTCGATAGCCCTAAATTCTCGACACTTCGTCTGATTAACAACCTACGTGCAAAAGCAGTGCTTTGCCCAGGTTTAGAAATTACCTTTATCGACAAAGTCGGTGGCGAAGAGCATAAATGGTTCTATGAAGATGGCCTAAAAGACTACCTTGCCGAAGGCGTGAAAGGTTACACCTTACTGCCTGAAGAACCGTATGTTGGTGAATTTGTCGCTGAAACAGAAATGGCAAACTGGGCGATCATCTGGCAGCCAGAAGGCGGCGACATGATCACCGAAAGTTACGTGAACTTAGTACCGACTAAACAAGGTGGTACACACGTAAACGGTCTTCGCCAAGGTCTTCTTGATGCAATGCGTGAGTTCTGTGAATTCCGTAATTTGCTGCCGCGTGGCGTTAAGCTAACGGGCGACGATATCTTCGATCGCTGTTCGTACGTACTGTCGGTGAAGATGCAAGATCCGCAGTTTGCTGGTCAAACAAAAGAGCGCTTGTCTTCACGTCAAACTGCTGCGTTTGTGTCTGGTGTGGTAAAAGATGCGTTTAGCCTGTGGTTGAACGAAAAGCCACAACTGGCAGAACAGCTAGCAGAAGCTTGTATTGCGAATGCCCACCGCCGTATGCGCGCAAGCAAAAAGGTTGTGCGTAAGAAAATCGCTTCAGGTCCAGCACTGCCGGGTAAGCTAACTGACTGTTCAGTTCAAGACTTAAGCCGTACCGAAATCTTCTTCGTGGAAGGGGACTCGGCGGGTGGTTCTGCTAAACAAGCACGTGATCGTGAGTTCCAAGCAGTTATGCCACTTCGCGGTAAGATCCTAAATACATGGGAAGTGTCAGCAGACCAAGTATTGGCTTCGCAAGAAGTGCACGACATCTCGGTGGCTCTAGGCATCGACCCGGACAACGATGATTTATCCGGCCTGCGTTACGGTAAGATCTGTATCCTTGCCGATGCGGACTCGGATGGTCTTCATATCGCGACACTGCTGTGTGCTTTGTTTACTCGCCATTTCCATGCATTAGTTGAAGCGGGTCATATCTATGTGGCAATGCCTCCTCTGTATCGTATCGATTGCGGTAAAGAAGTGTTCTACGCACTCGATGACGCAGAGAAAGACGGTGTGCTTGAGCGACTATCGCAGAAGAAAGCCAAGATCAACGTGCAACGATTCAAAGGTCTGGGTGAAATGAACCCACTTCAGTTGCGTGAAACCACCATGGATCCAAACACTCGTCGCCTTGTGCAGTTAACGATTGATGACAGCGAAGCAACCAACGAGATGATGGACATGCTGCTTGGTAAGAAACGTGCAGATGATCGCCGTACATGGCTACAGACTAACGGTGATATGGCCGAGGTATAATGGATGTCTAACGAAATTACATATGATGGCGTTGAACAGCTGCCAATGCGCAAGTTCACCGAAGATGCCTACTTAAATTACTCAATGTACGTGATCATGGATCGTGCATTGCCGTATATCGGTGATGGCTTGAAGCCAGTACAGCGTCGTATTATCTACGCGATGTCTGAGCTAGGCTTATCGGCTGCATCGAAATACAAAAAATCAGCACGTACCGTTGGTGACGTATTAGGTAAGTATCACCCACATGGTGACTCTGCTTGTTACGAAGCGATGGTATTGATGGCGCAGCCTTTCTCTTACCGCTACCCATTGGTAGATGGTCAAGGTAACTGGGGTGCTCCTGATGATCCGAAATCGTTCGCTGCGATGCGTTATACCGAAGCCAAATTATCTAAGTTTGCTGAGGTTCTTCTAGGTGAACTAGGTCAAGGCACTGTTGACTGGCAACCAAACTTTGATGGCACGATGAAAGAGCCTCAAATGTTGCCTGCTCGCCTACCTCACATCCTACTTAACGGTATTACAGGTATCGCGGTAGGTATGGCGACCGATATTCCACCACACAACGTGCGTGAAGTCGCTAATGCAGCCATTCACCTAATTGATACGCCTAAGTCTGAGCTTTCAGACGTGATGGGTTTCATTCAAGGTCCAGATTACCCGACTGAAGCTGAGATTATCTCCCCGAAATCGGACATCGAAAAGATCTACCGTACTGGACGTGGCAGCATCAAGATGCGCGCGGTTTGGCACAAGGAAGGCTCTGATATTGTTATCACGGCTTTACCTCATCAAGTGTCAGGTGCGAAGTTACTTGAGCAAATCGCTAACCAGATGCGCGCTAAGAAGCTGCCAATGGTTGACGACTTGCGAGATGAATCGGATCACGAGAACCCAACGCGTATCGTTGTCGTTCCTCGTTCGAATCGTATCGACTGTGACCAATTGATGAGTCACCTGTTCGCGTCGACGGACCTAGAGAAAAACTTCCGCGTTAACTTGAACATGATTGGTTTAGATAATCGTCCTCAAGTTAAAGGCTTAGTTCAAATCCTGAAAGAGTGGATCGAGTTCCGTCGCACAACGGTTCGCCGTCGTTTGCAGTACCGTTTAGATAAAGTACTGGCACGCTTGCACATCTTAGAAGGTTTGCTTGCTGCTTATCTTAATATCGATGAAGTGATTGAGATCATTCGTACAGAAGACGAACCATGTCCTGTCCTAATGAGCCGTTTCAACATTTCTGAAATTCAAGCCAATGCGATTCTTGATATTAAACTTCGTAACTTAGCTAAGTTAGAAGAGTTTAAAATCCGAGCGGAACAAGAAGAGCTTGAAGCTGAACGTGAGAAGCTTGAAAAGCTACTCGGTTCAGAGCGTCGCTTGAATACGCTGATCAAGAAAGAAATCCAAGCAGATGCGGATAAATACGGCGATGATCGTCGTTCACCTCTGATTGAGCGCGCTGAAGCGAAAGCGCTAACAGAGCGCGACTTAGTACCAAGCGAACCAATCACGGTTGTGTTGTCTGAGAAAGGTTGGATTCGTCATGCCAAGGGGCATGAAGTGGACGCTGAAGGTTTGAACTACAAATCGGGTGATAAATTCTTAGCGAGTGCTAAGGGTAAGAGTAACCAGCAAGCGGTGTTCCTCGGCAGTGATGGTCGAAGCTACTCCCTTGAGTCACATTCATTACCGTCGGCGCGAAGCCAAGGTGAGCCAATTACAGGCCGCTTGAACGTCAGCCCAGGTACTTCTATTCGCCAAGTGGTGATGGGAGAGAATGAACAATTATGGTTAGTCGGTTCTGATGCAGGTTATGGTTTTGTTTGTAAGGGTAGCGATCTGCTGTCCAAGAACAAGAGCGGTAAAGCCTTGGTTAACTTGCCACAAGCTTCTGAAGTGATGATGCCAAGCCCTATTGCTGACTTGGACAGTAATCAGATTCTGGCGATTACTAACCAAGGTCGTATGTTGTTGTTCCCGATTAAAGATCTCCCTCAGCTGAGCAAAGGTAAAGGCAACAAGATCATCAACATCCCTTCTGCGAAAGCAAAAGAGCGTGAAGAGTTTGTCTCACATCTTATGGCTATCCCAGAGAATGCGACGCTGACTATCTACGCCGGTAAACGTAAGCTTGGTTTGAAACCTGCGGATCTTGAAAACTTCCGTGGTGAACGTGGTCGTCGTGGTGGTCTACTGCCTAGAGGACTACAGCGAGTGACTCGCATCGATATCGAAGAGCAAAGTGAATCGTAGAGATACTTGAAACAATCTTTAGATAAAAGAAAACCCAGCCTATGAGCTGGGTTTTTTGTACTTGTGTATTAGCAGCTTGAATCATTGCTTACAGAGTTTGCTCTACAGGCGAGTATCTTCGGCGATGGTCACCTTTAAGGTTTTGCTTTCACCTTGGCGCAATATACCCACATCGATAACTGTACCAGGTCGCAGGTCGGTAACGATGTCCATTACACTCTGGCGACCATTTACTTGGTTATCGTTGATACTGACAATAATGTCTTGAGCTTCAAAACCCGCATCGGCAGCCGGACCATTAGGGTCTATCCCCAACACAACGATCCCGCCGATATTCTTAGTACCCAACATGCGTGAGGTGACTGAGTTGATGTCTTGTCCATCGATACCAATATAGCCACGAATCACACGACCATCGGCGATGATCTTTTCCATGATTTTATTAGCAAGCGGATAGGGGATAGCGAATGAGATCCCATAGGTTTCCATGTCGGTAGCTTGCTGGAAAGAGGCGGTATTGATACCGACTAGCTCACCTTGTGAGTTCACCAGTGCGCCACCTGAGTTACCTTCATTGATTGCCGCATCGGTCTGGATAAAGGCTTGATGGCCATCGGCACTGATCGAAGAACGGCCGGTTGCAGAGATGATACCAAAGGTTGTTGTTTGACCTAGGTTGTATGGGTTACCGATAGCCAGTACAACATCACCGACATTGGCTTTGTAATTAGGATTGAGTGGGATCACCGGTAGATTATCACCGCTGACTCTAAGTATCGCGATATCGGTGCGTTTGTCTGAACCGACAAGTTGCGCAGCTGCTACTCGGCCATCTTGAAGTGCCACAACTATTTGGTCTGCTTGAGCCACCACATGGAAGTTGGTAATGATGTAGCCTTTCTCGCTAACAATCACCCCAGAGCCCAAACCTTGTGTGAGCAGTTTGTTTCGATCGCTTTCAGCGTATTTACGGCTATAAATGTTAACCACTGCAGGCGCCGCGCGGCGAACTGCTTGGTTAAATGAAATCTGAAGAGAGCCAATATTATCGACTTTAGGGCTAGTGACGTCAGCGACAATCGCTGGTCTTAAGCTCGGGAAGGCGAGAAGAATAAGCGCCGCTGAAACGAGTCCAAGGGAAATAGAACGAAATAGAAAGGACAGCATGTTTCCCTCTTCAACAAGTAAGGTGTGAAGCCTCCATCAATGGATGACTGATTTGATTACAAGTGAAGCATAGCATTTTGATTGATCTAAAGAAAAGGGAGACTGAGTAAGTTTAAAGCAAACTTACTGAGCCTCCCTGTAATTGCGCTGACGTAAGACTATCGAATCACAAGATAGATAGTTCGGTCGCCTCGCTGGATATTAAGCGCCAGTACACCAGGTTGTTTTTCAAGAATCTCTCTAAACTCAGCAAGGTTCTTAACGGGCTGGCGGTTTACTCCGATGATGATGTCATCTTTCAGGAGTTGATAGGCTTCGGCTGGTGAACCTTGAGCAACATTCGATACCTTGACGCCCGTTGCAGAGTCACTCTCTGTTGTGTTGGTTAACTCAGCACCAGCTAGTCCTTCATGGAGCTTCTCAGCTTGTGTTTTATTATTGGTGGATTCACCAAGCGTCACATCAAAGGTTTTGCTCTTACCGTCACGAACCACACCCAGTTCAATCTGCTTACCAGCGCCGAGTGTTGCGACCTTAGCTCTTAACTCGCTGAAGGTATCAATGCGTTTGCCATTAATAGAGACAATAATATCGCCCGCTTTCAGTCCTGCTTTATCGGCTGCGCTGTCAGGGACGATTTGGCTAACAAAGGCGCCCTTGCTTGATTCATAACCGAGTGCTTCTGCCAATTCAGAGGTCACTTCTCCGCCTTGAACGCCAAGCATGCCGCGTTTTACTTCACCGAAGTCGAGAATTTGTTCTGTCAGGTTTGTCATCATATTAGAAGGGATTGCAAAGCCGATACCGACATTACCTCCGTTAGGGCCAAGAATGGCGGTGTTGATACCAATTAGCTCACCGTTAAGGTTCACTAGCGCACCACCAGAGTTGCCGCTGTTGATTGCTGCATCGGTTTGAATGAAGTTTTCAAAGTTTTCTAGATTCAGGCCGCTACGGCCGAGTGCAGAAACAATACCGGATGTCACGGTTTGCCCAAGTCCGAATGGGTTACCGATCGCGACACTAAAATCACCAACTCTTAGTTTGTCTGAGTCTGCGACTTTTATCTGGGTCAGGTTTTTGGCTTCTTCTAATTTTAGCAGTGCGATATCAGACATCTGGTCGCCGCCGATTAGCTCAGCATCGTACTCTCGACCATCATGCAGTTTTACTTTGATATCGTCCGCGCCATTAATGACATGGTAATTGGTCACGATATGACCTTTCTCGGCGTCAATGATGACACCAGAGCCTAATCCGCGGAAGGGACGCTCTCGTGTTTGTTCTGGACCAAAAAAGAATTGAAATTGTTCAGGGATTTGCTGACGTTGTACCTGTTTGCCTTCTACGGCAATACTAACCACAGCGGGGGTCACTTGTTCAAGCATAGGAGCAAGGCTCGGTAATTGTTCATTACCCACACTTAATGGCAGTGCGGCTGTTGCTTTAATGGGGGTGATGATTGAACTTAAGCTTAAAGTTAGCACTGATAAAGCAAGCAAAGGTTTTTTCATCATAAACTCCTCTCTAGTTAAGGTCTTAACCCTCTTATACGTTTAATAAGTATGATAAGTTTCAAATGACCTGAGTGAAAGTTATGACTCAAAAACCTTTGTAAAGTTCACAGAAGTGTTAAATGTTTACGATGCTTTTGCTGTAACAACATCGGGAGCATTCATGATTTCTTTCTTCTGCTCTGTAAATAAACCGGTTGCGCCATTAGCGTAATCTTTCGGTTGTTCCTCAAGTGTCGCCTCTTTTACTGAAGGCTTCTCTTGTGGCTTGTCCGAATGGGCAGCGGCTGTTTTCACAAACGGGTTATCTTGCTCTGGCAGGTTAGGAATCAGCTCTGAGCTTGTTTTTTCCATGTGTTGGTACAGTTTTGTGTAGTCTTTACCTAATGTGTCCAACATTTCTGCTGATTTCGCAAAGTGATCAGCCAGCTCTTGTCGCTGCTGCTCAAGGGCAAACTTTGCGCTATCCAATTCTTTCTGTACGTTCTTTTGTTTTTTGTATTCAGGTGTCATGAGACGAGAAATAGCGACCCCTAAAATAACTCCGACTAGTAAACCGGCAACGGCATACATCCAAGGCATAACAGCTCCTTATTATTGTTTTTTAACATGTTTGTTACTGCTTAGTTACACGTGATACGGCTCCATGGTACTATGAGAAAGCCGCAGTATAAAGAGAAATGCGTGTGCGCTAGTTAGCAGTTTGATGCTGCATTATTCACCACATCACGTTATTCCTCGTACTGTTTGGGCTCATTTTTAGTTGTTGTCTGATATTGCTTTCATTGTGGAAATGTCGTCATGAATCCCATTAAAAAATACGAACAAGATATAAAAGAACATGGATTTCAAAGAGATCCAGCACAAGAGCAAGCCGTAAAATCTTTAGATGAACTCTTTCATCAATTTCAAGATTACATGAATACGCCCATTCCTCAACTGACTCGCTTCCAGAAATTACTAGGCAAAAAGCCAGAACTGCCACAACCACCGAAAGGTCTCTATTTTTGGGGTGGCGTAGGGCGAGGAAAAACGTACCTAATGGATACGTTCTATGATGCCTTACCGACCACTAAAAAAATGCGTGTTCACTTTCACCGCTTTATGTATCGAGTTCATGATGAGCTAAAGGCGCTAGGTAATGTGAGTGATCCATTGCCTTTAGTCGCAGACAAGTTGAAGGAAGAAGCGGACATTATCTGTTTCGACGAATTCTTTGTTTCAGACATCACCGATGCGATGATCCTAGGAACCTTGTTCCAAGAGTTATTCGCTCGAAACGCTATCTTGGTTGCGACCTCTAATATTCCACCTGCGGATCTGTATCGCAACGGGTTACAGCGAGCGCGTTTCTTACCTGCCATCAAGCTCATTCAAGACAACTGTCATATCCTTAATGTCGATAGTGGTATTGACTATCGTCTACGTACCTTAGAACAGGCTGAGATTTACCATTACCCGCTAGATAGCCAAGCGAATATTAATCTCGAAAAATATTACGCTCAGCTCGTTGGTGAAGATAAAGAGAAGCTTAAGCAGATAGAGGTTAACCACCGTCAATTAGATGTAGTCGAAGCGAGTGATGGCGTACTGCATGGTACCTTTGCTCAGCTTTGTCAGTCGGCTCGTAGCCAGAACGACTATATTGAGTTGTCTCGGGTTTATCACACAGTTCTATTGGCGGATGTATTGCAAATGGGCGCGACTTCAGATGACGCTGCGAGGCGCTTCATTGCATTAGTTGATGAGTTCTACGAGCGCAATGTGAAGCTGATTATTTCAGCGGAAGTGGAGCTAGAAAAGCTATACACCCATGGTCAGCTAGAGTTTGAATTTAAACGTTGTCAGTCGCGTTTAATTGAAATGCAGAGCCATGAATATTTGGCAAAAGAACACTTAAGTTAGCTTTGATTATCTCGAATAAGAAATAGAATTAAAAAAATCGTGATTTTGTTCAAAAAGAGGTGATTTTTTCTTCGCTCTTCTCTATAATCCTGCGACCTACCGTTACTGCGGGCCTCTAGCGATGAGTAAAGTCACGTTATGCCAAGAGTTTTCCAACACTCGAAGGGGTGATGAATGGTAACTCTTAGACAGTGGGAATACGCGAGTATTCCTTAAGTGTAAATTTTTTAAATAGGTAATTATTAGCATGAAAACTTTCGTTGCTAAACCAGAAACTGTAAAACGCGACTGGTATGTTGTAGACGCTGAAGGCAAAACTCTTGGCCGTCTAGCAAGTGAAATCGCTTCTCGCCTACGCGGCAAGCACAAAGCAGAATACACTCCTCACGTAGACACTGGTGATTACATCATCGTTGTTAACGCTGAGAAAGTTGCTGTAACTGGTAACAAAGCTAAGGGTAAGGTTTACTACCGTCACTCAGAGTTCCCAGGTGGTCTTAAAACTATCACTTTTGAAAAGCTAATTGCTAAGAAACCAGAAATGGTTCTAGAACTAGCAGTTAAAGGTATGCTTCCACGTGGTCCTCTAGGCCGCGCGATGTACCGTAAGCTTAAAGTGTACGCTGGTACTGAGCACAACCATGTTGCTCAACAGCCACAAGTACTAGACATCTAAGGGGATTATGAAAATGGCAGAGAATCAATACTACGGCACTGGTCGTCGCAAAAGCTCAGCAGCTCGTGTTTTCATCAAACCAGGCTCTGGTGAGATCGTAATCAACAAGCGTAGCCTTGATGTTTACTTCGGTCGTCCAACTTCTCGTATGGTTGTTAAGCAACCTCTTGAGCTAGTTGAACTAACTGAGAAACTTGACCTTTACATCACTGTTTCTGGTGGTGGTATTTCTGGTCAAGCTGGCGCAATCCGCCACGGTATCACTCGCGCTCTTATGGAGTACGATGAAACTCTACGTCCTGCTCTACGTGCAGCTGGCTACGTTACTCGTGACGCTCGTTGCGTTGAACGTAAGAAAGTTGGTCTACGTAAAGCACGTCGTAAACCTCAATTCTCTAAGCGTTAATTTTTCTTTACGAAAAAGTACACGCCCCCAGTTTTACGACTGGAATTGTGGTTCAAAGCTCGGCTATATGCCGGGCTTTTTGTTTTTATACCCCCTCTAAACGCTTTCCCTTCCTCGTTTTATTTCCAAATTCTTATATTTTGAAAGCTTTTGTAACCCAATGTGCGCTTTGCCTCATGATTGTTACAAAAAGGTAGCTTTATCTTGTCAAAAAGTAGGGTTTTATTTATCATTTGCCGTCAATAAATAGAACTAAATACATATTTTGTTAGCCATGCTCTTTAATCGGAATTATTTCAATCCACAAGGAGCAAATGGGAGAATGTTTGGATGAGCAACGCGCCTTTAAATAACGGTCGCAGGCGTTTCTTAACCGCAACAACAGCCGTTGTTGGTGGTTTAGGAGCAGCTGCTGTAGCCGTGCCTTTTATTAAATCATGGAATCCGAGTGCCAAGGCGAAAGCTGCGGGCGCGCCGGTGGAAGTGGAAGTCAGTAAGTTAGAACCGGGACAAATGGTTCGTGTCGAGTGGCAAGGTAAACCTGTATGGGTTGTACGCCGTGCTGAGTCGGTACTAGAAAACCTAAAATCGATCGGTGGTCAACTTCGTGACCCTCAATCTGAAGCTGAACAACAACCAGAATACGCACAGAACGAGTTCCGTTCAATTAAGCCGGAATTCTTCGTTGCTGTTGGTTTCTGTACGCACTTAGGTTGTTCTCCAACTTACCTGCCGGATTCTTTTGCAGAACAAGTTCAGGGTGTTAAGTCTGGTTTCTTCTGTCCTTGTCATGGTTCAAAGTTTGATATGGCAGGTCGAGTATTCCAAGGCGTACCAGCTCCATTGAATCTTGTTGTACCAAAGCATATGTATTTGAGTGACACTAAGATCATGATCGGTGTGGACGAGGGAGACGCGTAATGCAAGGATTGCTTGATTGGGTAGAGAAACGTCTACCCGCGATGAATGCGTATAAAAAGCATTTATCTGAATACCCAATGCCTAAGAACTTTAACTTTTGGTACCTTTTCGGTTCTTTGGCAATGTTGGTATTGGTTAACCAAATCCTTACGGGTATTTGGCTAACAATGAACTACGTACCGTCAGGTGAGGGTGCATTTGCTTCTGTTGAATACATCATGCGTGATGTGGAATACGGTTGGCTACTACGTTACATGCACTCAACAGGTGCTTCGGCATTCTTCGTTGTTATCTACCTGCACATGTTCCGTGGCCTAATCTATGGTTCTTACCAAAAGCCTCGTGAGCTACTTTGGATCTTCGGTATGTTGATCTTCTTAGTGCTTATGGCTGAGGCTTTCATGGGTTACCTACTACCATGGGGTCAAATGTCGTACTGGGGTGCTCAGGTAATCATTTCTCTGTTTGGTGCGATCCCTGTTATCGGTGATGACCTAACGCTTTGGATCCGTGGTGACTACATCATCTCTGGTGCAACGCTGAACCGTTTCTTCGCACTGCACGTTATCGCTCTACCAATTGTACTTCTGCTGCTTATCGTACTTCACGTACTAGCACTGCACGAAGTGGGTTCGAACAACCCAGACGGTATTGAGACGAAACTTCCTAAAGGCACAATGGGCGACGACTACAAAACGCAGTTCCCATTCCACAAGGATTACACTAAGAAATACGACATCATTGACTCTATTCCTTTCCACCCATACGGGACCGTGAAAGATATGGTTGGTGTGGCCGGTTTCCTATTCTTCTTCTGTTATGTGCTGTTCTTTAACCCAGAGATGGGTGGATTCTTCCTTGAGCCGCCAAACTTTGAAGCTGCTAACCCACTGAAAACACCAGAGCACATCGCTCCGGTATGGTACTTCACGCCGTTTTACGCAATTCTGCGTGCTGTTCCTGATAAGTTGCTAGGTGTTGTAGCAATGGGCGCATCTATTGTTGTGCTATTCCTACTACCATGGTTCGACCGTTGTAAAGTGCGTTCTTACCGTTACCGTAGCAAACTGCATTTGATTAACATCATCCAATTCACAATAAGCTTTATTGCGCTTGGTGTACTTGGTGCGCTTCCAGCAACGCCAACATACACGCTACTGGCTCAAATCTTTAGCTTAGGTTACTTCATGTTCTTCGTTCTACTGTGGTTCTACAGTAAAAATGAAGCGACGAAACCATTACCAGAAAGGGTGACATTCAAATGAAAAAGTGGATTGTAATTTTATTTGCTATGTTGCCGTCACTGGTGATGGCAGCGGGTGCAAACGTACCATTAGACAAAGCGAACAATGATTTAACAGACAAAGCTTCATTGCAAAATGGCGCTAAGATGTTCATGAACTACTGTTTCGCTTGTCACTCAACGCAGTACCAGCGCTATGAACGTGTTGCGAATGATTTAGAGATCCCCGTTGATCTTATGAAGGAAAATCTGATTTTCGACCCTGAAGCGAAAATCGGTGACTTGATGGTTAATGCTATGCCTTCTGATCAAGCGGCAAGTTGGTTTGGTGCTCCGCCACCAGACCTAACATTGGTTGCTCGTGTTCGTGGCGCAGACTGGCTGTACACTTACCTTCGTACTTTCTATGAAGATCCGTCTCGTCCATTTGGCGTGAACAACATTGTTTTCCCAAGCGTTGGTATGCCGCACGTTCTTGAAGAACTGCAAGGTATCCCAACACCAATCTACGATACTCATATGGTAGATGGCGAGGAAGTGACGGTTGTTGTTGGCACTGAGACTGACGGCTCTGGCGAATTAAGTGCTGGTGAATACGACGAAGCAGTTCGTGACCTTGTTAACTTTTTGGTTTACTCGGGCGACCCAGTTCAACTTGAGCGTCACGCTATGGGTTGGTGGGTAATGGCCTTCTTAGTAATCTTCACTATCATCGTGATTTTGCTGAAGAAAGAGTATTGGCGTGATGTGCACTAATTGTGCTATAATACCGTGCTAATTCCCAAATTATGTTAATGTTCAATGGAGGCTTTAGGCCTCCATTGTTTTTATTTAAAGTGTACTGGAGGGCTCCATGGCTGTAGCTGCCAATAAACGTTCTGTAATGACTCTTTTCTCAAGTGCTTCTGATATGTATAGCCATCAGGTGCGCATCGTTCTTGCTGAAAAAGGCGTAAGTGTTGAAGTTGAGTTGGTTGATGAAAAAAATCTACCAGCAGAGCTTGTTGAACTGAACCCGTACAAATCAGTACCTACTCTTGTTGATCGTGAGCTTGCTCTATATGACTCGAAGATCATCATGGAATACCTAGATGAGCGTTTCCCTCACCCACCGTTGATGCCTGTATACCCGGTTGCTCGTGGTAATAGCCGTCTAATGATGTACCGCATTGAGCGTAACTGGTATTCAGTTGCAGAGAAGATCGTTAAAGGCAACGCTGAAGAATCTGAAGCAGCTCGCGTTAAACTGCGCAACGACCTACTGACTCTTGCTCCTATCTTCGCTGAGTATGAATACTTCATGAGCGAAGAGTTTAGCCTAATTGATTGTTACCTAGCTCCGCTATTATGGCGTTTACCTGAGCTTGGTATCGAACTAATTGGTCCTGGTTCTAAAGAGCTTAAGATTTACATGAACCGCGTATTCGAACGTGATTCATTCCTAGCTTCTCTAACTGAAGCTGAGCGTGAGATGCGACTCGTTCGCTAAGCGTTTATGGATATTTCTAATATGACTCCACGCCGACCATACATGCTTCGTGCATTTTATGAATGGCTGGTTGATAACGAACTAACTCCGCACCTTGTTGTTGAAGCAACATTACCGGGTGTGCGAGTTCCAGAAGAGTTTGTTCAAGATGGTCAGATCATTCTGAACATCGCGCCTCGTGCGGTTGGACAACTTGAACTGGGTAACGAAGCTGTGACGTTTAGTGCTCGCTTTAGTGGTCGTCCACACTCTGTGATCGTTCCGCTTTACGCAGTACAAGCGATTTATGCTCGTGAAAATGGTGCTGGTACCATGTTTGAACCTGAAGAGGCTTACATGGAAGCGTTTGAAGAAGGGATTGAAGAAAGTCCTTTTGAAGAACCAGAAAAAGGCCCATCTTTGAGCGTAGCAACGGCAGACGTAGATGCTGAAGAGCCAGACTCAGATCCTGAGCCACCTCGTCCAGCGAAAGGTCGCCCAAGCCTTCGTGTTATCAAATAACGTTAGTTAAATAACGAACCAAATAAAAAAGCAGCGACTCGTCGCTGCTTTTTCTTTTCTGCTATATAGCATTCAATTGACTGGCTTAAGGCTAGTTAACAGCCGTCTCTTCTTCACCATATTCAAACGCTCGAATGACCTGTTTTACGCCAGAGATGTTACGAGCAACTTCTGTTGCGATATCGGCATGCTCTCGAGTCACGAGTCCAAGCAGGAATACTTCTGAATCCTCAGTAATCACTTTTACTTTGATGCCGTTAAGCTCAGCATTCGCAAGCAGAGCTGATTTCACTTTAGTGGTAATCCAGCTGTCTTTACTAATAGCACTTACAGACAAAGGTTCTTTCACTCGAACCTGATTGTGGATGCTCTCAACGCCAGCCACTTCTTTGGCTTGGTTTTCAAAAGCGCGACGTTCTGAATCTGTGGTTGCTTGTCCCATCAATACCACCGAACCTCGGTACGAGCTTGCGGTGACACGTACGTTGCCACGGAATGGTTGTTTATTGGTAATCGCTGCGACTTCAAATTCGATGTTGTTGTCGTTCCAAATCTCTTTGGTTGTTCGCGTATCCGTGACTAGGTTTGCAGTGGTTGCAGCACCAGCAATGAAAATGCCAGCACAACCAGACAGAGACAGTGTAAGTAGCGAAACACTAATCAGCTTAAACAGCCTCATAGAGGTTAATGATTTCATTGTGATGCTCCGTATATCACTCTTCGTGAGCAGGGAAGAGTACTTGATCGATTAGGTCACATAGGCAGTGTAGTGTCACCATGTGTACTTCATGAATGCGCGCTGTACGGTGTGAAGGGATACGAATCTCTACATCGTGTTCACCAAGCAAACCTGCCATCTCACCACCATCTTTACCGGTAAAGGCGATAATTGTCATGTCGCGAGTTACCGCCGCTTCCATTGCCTTGATGATGTTCTTGCTGTTACCACTAGTCGAGATAGCCAACAGGATATCGCCAGTTTGACCAAACGCACGTACCTGCTTAGAGAAGATCTCTTCATAGTGGTAGTCGTTAGCCACAGCCGTTAGCGTGGTGTTATCTGCTGTGAGTGCCATCGCTGGAAGGCTAGGGCGCTCTGTTTCAAATCGGTTGAGTAGGCACGATACAAATTGCTGAGCATTCGACGCCGAACCACCATTACCACAACAAAGAATTTTGTTTCCGTTAAGCAAGGTCGCAACCATTGCTTGAGCGGCATGCGTGATTGCGTCAGGCAGAGCTTCTGCAGCCGCAATTTGGATTTGAATACTTTCTGTGAAACTTTCTTTAATGCTGTCTAGCATGTTTATCCTTGGGTAATCGCGTTTTGAATCCAGTCGATAGTGTCATTCGGCCCTTCAATGGCAACAATATCAAACCTGAAATCTGTAGAGTGCACCGACAAGCCTTGCTGCATAAGCCAAACATTGGCTGTTTTGAGCAGTTTCTGTGACTTCTTGGCAGTCACCATTTCAGCGGCATGTCCGTAGCGGGTTTGCTTGCGGTATTTTACCTCAGCAAACACAACCGTATTGTTATGGCGCATTATAAGATCAATCTCGCCACATTTTGCTATGAAGTTTTCTTCTATTAACGATAAACCGTGGTTAATCAGATAAGATTTTGCCACGGCCTCGTATTTATCACCCACTTGTTTGTGGGTGATGGTTGGTTTGGATAGGAACTTTCGGCTAAAAAGCCCCATGCTCTGCCCAGCTGATTTCACGTTGAACCACACAGTTGTTATCGATGGTTAGCACACCCGTTTCACCTGGAATGCTGTAACCTTGCACGGCTTTCATCTGTGGCAGTGCATCCATTAGATAGTATGCATCCATTCCTAGTGCTTGCAGACGTTTTTGGCCGTTTGAGTGCGCAGGCCATAGGTCGTTGAGCTCTTTATTAAGCTCGTTTTTATTCTCAACTAATAGTGGGATATCGCTGTAGAACACACCGGTTAGGTCTTCATACTGCTTATCACCGCTGTTGCTGCGTGAGTTTGAGAACAGAGCGGGTTGGCTCGCATCTGGGTTAATTGCAACTTCAATGAAGGGTTTGATTAGTGTTAGCTCTGAGTTCTTAGCCACAATGTAGACAGAATCGATATCACGACGGCTGCGTGGCTCGGTTTCTAGGTCTAGGTTCAGTAATCCGTCCATTTGAGCGATACGCTGTTGGCTCTCTTGCAAGCCGAATACCTGATTCACATTACGTTGCAGTTGGCGTTTGTCAGAGAACAAGCTGATAGCAACATCGTTGCTGCTGTATTTTTTCCACTCTTCTTTAAACGCTTGCTCAACACGATCGCCAAGGCGTCCCTTCGGAGCCAGAATCAGTGGGTATTTGTAGCCTTGAGCAAACAGGTGTTTCGCTGCTTGAGCAACCTCTTGCTCTGGCGATAGAGCGAGATAACAAATGTTAGTATCTGGTTCTAGTTGCGTTGGGATATTCAGAGCTAAAGCTGGAATCGAGTTCTCGTGGTTTTTCTGCGCTTGCTGAAGTTTAGTTATGTTGCTCTTAATCAGCGGGCCAACGATGAAATCAACGTTGTTCTCTTCCAGTGTCGCTTTAATCTCAGCGGCACTTTGCACGTTGGTATCCATTACCGTCAGCGTTGCATCTTCTTCGCGCTCTTTGTCATTCATCATCGCAAAGATGAAACCGTCACGCACAAGTTGTGCTTGCTTGCCGTACTTACCGGTTAGAGGCAGTAATAGTGCAGTGCTGGTTGGCTTGCTGATCTCTAGTGCCAAGACGTCAGTGATCGCCTGAGGTGTGTATGTCGCTGCTGGGTGCTGAGGATTCTCAGCCAGCCAATCAGACAGAGTTTTCTGTAGGTCTGGAAGGTTAGAGTTCAGCGTCTTCATATAAATAGCCAGCTGTAACCAACCTGCTAGAACGTCTTCTGTCGGAGAAGTCTTAAGTTCTAGAATCTCATATTGAGAGTAGCTATTTAGGTTCTGCCAAATACGGTCAGCAGCTTGTTGTTGGAGCTCGTCGTCAGCGTCTAGATATTCTGAATAAAGAACTAACTCACGGCTTGCTTCAAAATACTCGCTTTGCATTTCAGAAATGTTCGCGCGTAGCTCGTGATAATCTTTCCACTGCTCGTTCGGAAGTTTCCACCAAGGCTGGAAGTTCAGTTGGCTATAAGCTTGTTCAGGCTGCGAGTTATTCACCAACAGTTGAGCGCGAGCTAATTGCCATTCCGCTTGTTGCGTTTCGCTCAGCTCTTGTTTTGCTAAGCGTTTAATAAGCAGAGTTGCTTGATCGGTTTTTCCAGCTTGCACAGAAGCCTTAAGCGCCATGATTAACCAGTCGTTTTGTAGACTTCCTTTGCTACTATCCGCTTGCATCATGTAACTTTCAGTTGATTGCGCTGGATCTAGTGTAATATCAACGCTCGTTGGTGCTTGAGGACCTGAAGAACAAGCCGCCAATGTAATTGCTAATGCAATTGGAGTTAGTAAGCGTGGTACACTGAGTCTCTTATGGTTCATCGTTGCCATGAGTTCTTTAAATTCCGTATAAATTTGTATCTATATTAATCGTTGAAGTGATGGTAAACAAATGACAGATAACAAAACCTTGCTCACAGAGAGCCCAACTCTCTACATTGTGCCAACCCCAATCGGAAATTTGGGAGATATCACTCAAAGAGCAATTGAAATTTTATCAAGTGTCGATGTTATTGCAGCCGAAGACACACGCCACACGGGTAAGCTGCTTGCTCACTTCAATATATCCACCAGAACGTTCGCTTTACATGATCATAATGAACAAACTAAAGCGCAAGTTCTAGTCGAAAGGTTATTAGAAGGTCAGTCTATCGCATTAGTCTCTGATGCGGGTACTCCTTTAATCAGTGATCCAGGTTACCATCTTGTCTCACAATGTCGTCAAGCGGGTGTGAGAGTTGTGCCACTTCCTGGTGCTTGTGCTGTGATTACCGCACTCAGTGCGTCAGGTTTACCGTCAGATCGTTTCAGCTTTGAAGGCTTCTTACCACCAAAGAGTAAGGGTCGCAAAGACAAGTTCTTAGAGATCGCAAAGGCAGAGCGCACGTGCATCTTCTATGAATCACCACACCGTATTTCAGATTCTCTACAAGACATGCTTGAGATTCTTGGCCCTGACCGTGAGGTTGTATTGGCGCGTGAGCTAACCAAAACCTTCGAAACCATCCAAGGGCTGCCACTTGGTGAACTTATTGAGTGGATTGAAGAAGACGCGAACCGTAAACGCGGTGAGATGGTGTTACTGATTCACGGCCACCGTGAAGAAGCGAGCACAGAACTGCCAGACGAAGCGACTCGCACACTAGGCATTCTAACCAAAGAGCTGCCTCTTAAAAAAGCGGCGGCGATGACGGCAGAAATCTACAATCTGAAAAAGAACGCGTTATACAAATGGGGCCTAGAGCATCTAGACCACTAGAAACCTCTTTATAGAGTAGCTAACCTGTATTGAAAAGCTTGTGAGGAGTGATGGTATTGCCGTTATTCCTCTTTTTTTGTCTGAATTGTGTAAAATTCACGCAGTTGCTTAGAGGTTTGCACCATATTTGTGATCTCGCTAGACACTGCACCCTAATCTCTATACAATCCGCCCTCGGAGTTGAACGGGTAATCGCTGCTTTGCTGATGTCCTTCGGGAGACTGACGTTGAGGTCCTTCGGGAAACTGACGTTGAAGTCCTTCGGGAGACTGGCAGAGGGGAGGAACGTCCGGGCTCCATAGAGCAGGGTGCCAGATAACGTCTGGGGGGCGCGAGCCCACGACAAGTGCAGCAGAGAGAAGACCGCCGATGGCCTCATTTCTTCGGAAGGGGCACAGGTAAGGCTGAAAGGGTGCGGTAAGAGCGCACCGTGCGACTGGCAACAGTTCGTAGCAAGGTAAACTCCACCCGGAGCAAGATCAAATAGGCCCTCACATTGCGTTGCTCGCGTATGGGGGCGGGTAGATTGCTTGAGCCTGTGAGCGATTGCAGGCCTAGACGAATGGTTACCGCCGCGCAAGCGGAACAGAACCCGGCGTATGTGTCAACTCCACCTATATAAAGAACCCATCATTACTTAACGGTAGTGATGGGTTTTTTGCTTTATATTGACGTAAATTATTTAGATTTCCTTAGAATCCTTCACCCTGATATGAGCTTGGGTCAAAAATTCCCAAAGCCTATACACAATATGGTGGAGATACGGCGTGAAATCAGTACACTAAAACGTTAATAGAACAAATTATTGCCGAACTAATGGCTCAATCCACTCACTGAGAAGACTATGACAGAAGCATTCAAACATATTTCAGTATTGCTTAACGAATCTATTGACGGACTTGCGATCAAACCTGACGGTACCTACATCGATGGTACTTTTGGCCGTGGTGGTCACAGCCGTACAATCCTGTCTAAACTGGGCGAGAATGGACGACTCTTTAGTATTGACCGCGATCCACAAGCGATTGCAGAAGCGCAAAAGATTGATGACCCTCGTTTTACGATTATTCACGGCCCGTTCTCAGGTATGGCTGAATATGCAGAGCGTTATGACTTAGTCGGTCAAGTGGATGGTGTGTTACTGGATCTAGGTGTTTCTTCACCACAGCTAGATGACGCTGAGCGTGGCTTTAGCTTCATGAAAGACGGTCCGCTTGATATGCGTATGGACCCAACAACCGGTATTCCTGTCTCTCAGTGGTTAGTTGAAGCCGATCTTGATGACATCACATGGGTTATTCGTGAGTTCGGTGAAGACAAACACGCTCGTCGTATCGCGAAAGGCATCATTGCTTATCAAGAGAATGAAGAGAACGAACCACTAACGCGTACCGGTCAGTTGGCTAAGCTTATCTCGGATGTCGCTCCAAAAAGCTTCAAAGAGAAAAAGCACCCAGCAACACGTGCTTTCCAAGCCTTCCGTATCTACATCAACAGCGAACTTGAAGAGATCGATACCGCACTGAAAGGTGCAGCAAGCATTCTTGCTCCTCAAGGTCGTATCTCTGTTATCAGCTTCCACTCTCTTGAAGACCGCATGGTGAAGCGCTTTATCCGTAAAGAGAGCCAAGGGCCACAGGTTCCTCATGGTTTACCGCTAACAGAAGATCAAATTAAAGCTTTAGGTAGTGCCGATCTAAAACCAATTGGTAAAGCGATCAAGCCTTCTAAAGATGAAGTGGATGAGAATACTCGTTCGCGCAGTTCAGTACTACGAATCGCAGAAAAGCTATAGTCAATGAAGACCTCCAAACCGAACTTAGCCAAGATAATATTTTTTGATTTGATCTCCGTGGGCAAGGTCCCATTGATGCTTCTTATCTGTATCTTCGCGAGTGCGATGGGGGTCGTTCTCACGACACACATGTCACGTCAGGCAATCACGCAAAAAGACATGGCATTGAGTGAGCGTGAACAGCTTGATAATGAATGGCGAAATTTAATGCTTGAAGAGACGGCTCTGGCTGAACATAGCCGCGTTCAAGCATCGGCAAAACGAGAGCTAGACATGAAACGTCCAGACTCCGACAAAGAAGTTGTGATCATACTGAAATGACCGGAAAAAAGGAAAAAGCCCCCGCGAAAGCCGTTAAGAAACCAACGAAAGAGCGAGTGAAGAGCGAAAAGGACTCGGATCCAATTCTGATTAAATGGCGTTTCAACGTCGTTATTGCTTTTGTGTTGGTTGCCTTTTCTGTACTAGTAGGTCGTGTGGCTTACATCCAAGTCATTGAACCAGATAACTTAATTCGTCAGGGCGACCTTCGTTCTGTACGTGTTAAGGCTATTCCTTCTGCCCGCGGTATTATTTCAGACCGCAATGGCGAACCACTTGCCGTCAGTGTGCCTGTTGAGGCGGTATGGGCTGACCCGAAAACCATCTTCGATAAAAATGGCATGGCCCAAATTGATCGTTGGTATGCGCTAGCTGATGTACTTGGCTTAGATCGACAATCGATGATCAACAAGATCTCCAGCGACAAATCTCGTCGTTTTATCTACCTACAAAGACAAGTTAGCCCAGCAATGGCGAAATACATCCGCGACTTAAAGCTGGTGGGTATTGGTCTTAAAGCAGAATCACGTCGTTATTACCCAGCCGGTGAAGTCAGCGCGCATCTTATTGGTGTGACCGGAATTGATGGACACGGCCTAGAAGGTGTCGAGCGCAGCTACGATAAGTGGCTCACGGGTGAAGCAGGTAAACGTACAATCCGTAAAGACCGTTACGGGCGAGTAGTTGAAAACATTGCACTAGAAGAGCGTGAAGAAGGTAAACCACTCGAATTGACCATCGATCAGCGCTTACAAGCCATCGCTTATCGAGCGATTAAACAGGCGGTAGCCGATCACAAGGCGACGTCTGGATCTGCCATCTTATTAGACGTAAAAACGGGTGCGGTTTTGGCCATGGTTAACGCACCGTCTTACAACCCAAACAATCGTGCTGATTTACAAAGCTTTAAGATGCGTAACCGCGTGATCACCGATGCTTTTGAGCCAGGTTCGACGGTTAAGCCGTTTGTTGTTCTTGCCGCTCTCGAAAATGGTACCGCGGATGCTGATACTGTAATTGATACGGGTAACGGCATCATGCAAATCGGTGGTAGCCGTGTACGTGATACTTCCAAAGTTGGTAAGGCAGACTTGGCGTTAATCCTTAAGAAGTCGAGTAACATCGGTGTGGCGAAGTTAGCACTGGATATGCCACTTGAAGCGCTACTGGGCATGTACAGTTCTGTTGGTCTTGGCGAGATGTCTGGGCTGAATCTAGTCGGTGAGACCGCGGGTATTTTCCCGAACCGTCGACGCTGGTCTAAGTTTGAAATCGCTACCTTATCCTTTGGTTATGGTCTAGCGATTACTCCGCTGCAATTGGCTCATGCCTATGCGACGTTAGCGAATCACGGTGTTTACGAACCTATCCATATCGTTAAAAGCAACGACCAAGATTTCTCAAAACAGATCATCAAGCGCGAAAATGCTGAGTTGGTTTTGAACATGCTAGAAGGCGTAACCCAAAAGGGCGGTACAGCGACAAGAGCTGCCGTGCCGGGTTACCGAGTAGCAGCAAAAACAGGTACATCTAGAAAAGCGATTTCCGGTGGTTATGGAGACGAGTACTTCGCCTATACCGCAGGTGTTGCTCCAGTGAGTGACCCAAGAGTCTCTTTGGTTGTGATGATCAATGAACCTCAAGGTGACCTCTACTATGGTGGCTCGGTCGCAGCCCCTGTTTTTTCTGAAATCATGAAGGGCGCACTGCAAATTCTGAATGTCCCTGCTGATGAAAACAAGTTTCAAGAATAGAGCCAATCAGGATTCAATATGAGTAATAGCCTCACGCTGTCATCTTTACTTTCTCCTTGGGGTGACTTTAGTTCACCTGAGCTGGATGCGATTGCTGTTAAGCAGTTGGAGTTGGATAGCCGTGCGATCAAGGACGGTGATATCTTTGTTGCCATTGTTGGACATGCCGTTGATGGTCGTCGCTTTATCGACAAAGCGATCGCTCAAGGTGCGAAAGCCGTCATCGCACAGGCTGGTGATGACAAAACTCATGGCTTGGTTAACTGGTTAAATGCCGTTCCTGTTGTTTATGTAGCAGAGCTAAATTCAATTCTCTCTGAACTGGCAGGCCGAGTTTATTCTTCTCAAGCGACCAAACTGATTGGCGTTACAGGTACCAATGGCAAAACCACCATCACTCAATTGATTGCTCAATGGCTTGATCTCGTTGGTCAACGCTCTGCGGTAATGGGCACAACAGGTAATGGCTTCTTAGATAATCTAAAAACAGCAGCTAACACCACAGGCAGTGCGATTGAAATACAGCGCACGCTGAGTGAGTTGGCTGAAGAAAAAGCCGTTTATACCGCGATGGAAATCTCTTCTCATGGTTTGGTTCAAGGCCGCGTAAAAGCGTTGGATTTTGAGGTTGGTGTATTCACAAACCTGAGTCGTGACCACTTGGATTATCACGGCACGATGCAAGAGTACGCACTGGCTAAGAAAAGCCTGTTTACTCAACATAAATGCAAGCATGCAGTGATCAATGTGGATGATGAAGTCGGTAAAGCTTGGATGTCAGATTTGTCCAATGCGATAGCCGTTTCATTGCTTCCGCTGTCTGGTTATCAACAGTCAGTGTGGGCATCTGATGTCGCTTATGCAGAAACCGGTATTCAGATGTCTTTTGAAGGTAGCTGGGGGCAAGGTCAGCTTTCGGTTCCTTTAATTGGTCAGTTCAACGCATCAAATGTGTTGGTTGCTTTCGCGACTCTGCTTTCACTGGGCATCGACAAGCAAATCTTGGTCGACACCGCGCCTCAGCTTCAACCTGTGATTGGTCGCATGGAACTGTTCCAAGTACCAAACAAAGCAAAAGTCGTTGTCGATTACGCGCACACACCAGATGCTCTAGAAAAAGCATTGGCGGCACTGCGTGTACACTGTTCTGGAAAACTATGGGCAATCTTTGGCTGTGGTGGTGATCGAGATACCGGCAAGCGCCCAATGATGGCGGTAACGGCTGAGCAGTTCGCCGACAAAATTATTATTTCAGATGACAATCCTCGCAGCGAAGATCCTGCTTTGATTGTTAAAGACATGCTAGCTGGCTTAAGCGAACCTGAATCTGCATTCGTCGAGCACGATCGCTATCAAGCGGTTAAGTTTGCCCTAGAGCAGGCTAGCAGCAATGACATTATTCTTTTGGCTGGTAAAGGCCATGAGGATTACCAAGTATTGAAAGACGAAACGATCCATTACTCAGATCGCGAGTCTGCGCTCCAACTTTTAGGTATTTCATAATGATTGATGTATCACTCGAGCAGATCTGCTCAGCGGTGAGCGGTCAGCTAATTGAGGCTGGCAAGTCGAGCAATCGTGTTATTAATGCGGTTTCTACTGACACTCGCACTGTTGAAGAAGGTGCACTGTTTGTTGCTCTTGTTGGTGAACGTTTTGATGCGCATGACTTTTGTCATCAAGCGGTAGAGGCTAATGCGAGCGCGTTGTTAGTCGAACGAAAACTTGACCTAAATATTACTCAAGTTGTTGTTGAAGACACTAAACTTGCTTTAGGTCAGCTAAGTGCTTGGATTCATGAGCAATGTAATGTCCCAACCATGGCGATTACAGGCAGCTGCGGTAAGACGACCGTTAAAGAGATGGTCGCAAGTATTTTACAACAACGTGGCAAGGTGTTGTTTACAGCGGGTAACTTTAATAATGATATTGGTGTACCGCTAACTCTGCTACGCAGTGAGCCAAGCGATGACTATGCGGTGATCGAACTAGGCGCTAACCATATCGGTGAAATTGCTTACACCACTCAGCTTGTTAAACCACAGGTTGCTTTGGTGAACAATGTCGCAGCGGCACACTTAGAAGGTTTTGGTTCTATCGATGGTGTTAAGCAAGCGAAAGGTGAAATCTTTCAGGGGCTTGCTGCTGGTGATACTGCTATTGTTAATCTAGAGAGCAACGGTGGTGATTTCTGGAATGAAGTGCTTGCAGATAAAAGCGTGCTGACATTTTCAGAAAGCGATAATGCGGCGGATTACTTTGCTAAGAATATTCGCATTAATGAGCAAGGTGAAGCTTGCTTTGATATGCAGACACCACAAGGTGCAATGGCAGTTGAACTTGGCATTATTGGTCAGCACAACGTGGCAAATGCGTTGGCGGCTGCAGCGTTAAGCACTCAATTTGGTGCCACGCTTGAGGAAATAAAAAGCGGTTTAGCAAACCTTATCTCGGTGAAAGGTCGAGTTGAGGTTCAACAATTAAGTCAGAATATCAAGCTGATAGATGACAGTTATAACGCCAGCGTACCTGCAATGAAGGCAGCAGCAAAATTGCTGTCGAGCTTCAAAGGTCAACGTTGGTTGATTTTAGGCAATATGGCTGAATTAGGCGACGAAAGCCTTGCACTTCACCGTCAAGTCGGTGAATATGCTGCCCCATTCGCTTTTGAGCATGTACTCACTTACGGTGATGATACCAAGGTGATTAGTGAGGTCTGTAATGGGACTCACTTTGCAACGCATCAAGCGATGATCGCGCACATAGAGCAGCACTTAAGCTTGCCAGAAAACGTGTCACATACCTTGTTGGTAAAAGGCGCGAATAGTGCAGGAATGAGTAAAATAGCCGCTGCTTTAAAGGAGAACTTTTCATGATAATTTGGCTTGCAGAGCTACTACAGCCACACTTTTCTTTCTTCCGTTTGTTCGAATACCTATCGTTTCGTGCAATCGCGAGTATTTTGACAGCTTTATGTCTGTCGCTGTGGATGGGACCTCGTTTAATTGAGCGTCTGCAAATGCTACAAATTGGCCAAGTTGTTCGTAATGACGGTCCAGAATCTCACTTCAGCAAACGTGGTACGCCAACCATGGGTGGTGTGATGATCCTTGCTGCCATCATTATTACAGTATTGATGTGGGCTGATCTTTCAAACCCTTACGTTTGGGCTGTGTTGGTTGTTCTTGGTGGTTACGGTGCGGTTGGCTTTGTTGATGACTATCGTAAAGTCGTTCGTAAGAACACCGATGGCTTGATTGCGCGTTGGAAGTATTTCTGGCAATCAGCGATTGCATTGGTTGTGGCGTTTGCTCTGTATGCTCACGGACACGACACTGCTGCAACGCAATTGGTTGTTCCTTTCTTCAAAGATGTGATGCCACAACTTGGTTTACTGTACATTGTACTAACTTACTTTGTTATTGTGGGTACCAGTAACGCGGTAAACCTAACGGATGGCCTAGATGGCTTGGCGATCATGCCAACGGTTATGGTTGCGGCTGGCTTTGCTGTTATCGCTTGGGCGACAGGTAACGTTAACTTCGCGGCATACCTACACATTCCATACATCCCATATACCTCTGAATTAGTTGTGGTATGTACTGCTATCGTGGGTGCTGGCCTTGGTTTCCTATGGTTTAACACTTACCCAGCACAAGTATTCATGGGCGATGTTGGCTCTTTAGCATTAGGTGGTGCACTGGGTGTGATTGCTGTGTTGGTTCGCCAAGAGTTGGTACTGGTTATCATGGGTGGTGTGTTTGTAATGGAGACCTTGTCAGTAATCCTGCAGGTGGGTTCTTACAAATTGCGTGGTCAGCGTATTTTCCGCATGGCACCGATTCATCACCACTATGAACTTAAAGGTTGGCCTGAGCCGCGCGTAATCGTGCGCTTCTGGATCATCTCAATGGTATTAGTACTGGTTGGCCTAGCGACACTGAAAGTTCGTTAATCCTATGCGAGCCTCTGTCATAGAGGCTCTTTAAAACTATTAAGAGCATCTTGTTTAAATGGAACGTTGGCAAAATATTCAAAATGTAGTGGTTGTGGGGCTCGGTATTACCGGGCTCTCTGTCGTTAAACATCTCGTAAAATATCAGCCTCACACTCATGTGAAGGTCATTGATACACGAGAACTACCACCGGGCAGAGAGTCTTTGCCTGAATCGGTAGAACTGCATTCTGGAAGCTGGAATACCCAATGGTTAGCTGAGGCTGATTTAGTGGTAGCTAACCCAGGTATCGCCTTAGCGACCCCAGAAATTCAAGATGTGCTTCAAGCAGGAACACCTGTTGTCGGTGACATCGAGTTGTTTGGCTGGGCGGTGAATAAACCCGTCGTGGCGATTACTGGCTCAAATGGCAAGAGTACGGTGACTGACCTTACTGGTGTGCTTGCTAAAGCGGCAGGCCTTAACGTTGGTGTCGGTGGCAATATTGGTATTCCGGCTTTAGACCTTCTTGAGCTTGATGCAGATTTATATGTGCTCGAGCTATCAAGCTTCCAGTTAGAGACCACATCGAATCTGAACCTTGCAGCGGCAGCCTTTTTGAACCTGTCTGAAGATCACATGGATCGCTATCAAGGCATGGCTGACTACCGCGAAGCCAAGTTAAGAATCTTTAACAATGCGCAGTGTGCGATTGTAAATCGCGAAGATAAAGAGACTTACCCAGACCACACAATGCCATTGGTGACATTTGGACTCGATGACCAAGAGTTTGGTGTATCTATTATTGATGGTACAGAATGGTTAATCGATAACGGTAAACCAGTACTTGCCACTCAAGATTTAACATTGGTTGGACGTCATAATGTGGCGAATGCGTTAGTCTCATTAGCCTTATTGAAGCAAGTTGGCATCGATTACAGTAAAAGCCTTGACGCTTTGAAAGCCTACAACGGTTTGACGCACCGTTGCCAAGTGGTGGCTGACAAGCGCGAAATCAAATGGGTTAACGATTCAAAAGCAACCAACGTAGCGAGTACATTAGCGGCTCTGTCTGGTTTAGAATACCAAGGTACTTTGTATCTCTTGGTTGGCGGTGTTGGCAAAGGTGCTGACTTTAGCGAACTTAAACCTGTATTGGCGCAACTTGAGCGTGTTCAGTTGTGTTGCTTCGGTGAAGATGCTGCGCAATTTATGCCTCTGCATCCATCAGCACAAAAGTTCGAGACCATGCAGCAGATAATCGAATCTATCTCACCACAACTGGTGTCGGGTGATATGGTGATGCTGTCTCCTGCGTGCGCAAGCTTCGATCAATTTAATAATTTCATGGCGAGAGGTGATGCGTTCACTGACCTTGCTCATGAGTATGCCTAACGTGTTGAAGGACTAACATTCAGTGCAAAGAGTGAAAGAGATCAATCAATCTATTTGGCAATGGCTTAACCGTGCCACACCAGAGGCGCTCTACGATCGTCAGTTGGTATGGATTGCTCTTGGACTGATGTTGACGGGCTTGGTAATGGTAACGTCGGCTTCGTTCCCAATCAGTGCTCGTTTAACCGATCAGCCGTTTCACTTTATGTTCCGTCATGCCATCTTCCTTGTGTTGGCGTTAGGTGTGTCCAGCGTCATATTACAGATCCCGATGCAACGCTGGTTTCAGTACAGTATGTACCTACTGGGCTTGTCCTTCTTCTTGCTGATCGTGGTATTAGCGGTCGGTAAGTCGGTTAACGGTGCATCGCGTTGGATCCCTCTCGGCCTATTTAACCTGCAACCTGCCGAAGTCGCCAAGCTATCACTGTTTATCTTTATGGCGGGCTACTTGGTTCGAAAACAAGACGAAGTGAGGAAAACCTTCTTCGGTGGTTTCGGTAAACCTATCATGGTGTTTGGCGCCTTTGCTGTGTTGCTGCTCGGCCAACCCGATTTAGGTACCGTAGTCGTAATGCTGGTTACCCTGTTCGGCATGTTATTTATCGCCGGTGCCAAGCTTTCACAGTTTATTGCCTTGATGGTGGCGGGCATTGCCGCTGTTGTCGGCTTGATTGTCATAGAGCCTTACCGTGTTCGACGCGTGACCTCATTCTGGGAACCTTGGAATGACCCGTTCGGCAGTGGTTACCAGTTAACTCAATCATTGATGGCATTCGGCCGTGGTGATTGGATGGGGCAAGGACTGGGCAACTCTATTCAAAAACTCGAATACCTACCGGAAGCGCATACCGACTTTGTATTTGCTGTATTGGCCGAGGAACTCGGTTTCGTCGGTGTTACCTTGGTGTTGATGCTGATCTTTAGCTTGGTGTTTAAAGCCATTCTTATTGGTAAGAAAGCCTTCGATAATGATCAAGTGTTCAGTGGCTATTTGGCTTTCGGTATTGGTATTTGGTTTGCTTTTCAAACGCTTGTTAACGTAGGCGCTGCTTCAGGTATCGTTCCAACTAAAGGCCTAACCTTGCCGTTGATCAGTTATGGTGGTTCAAGTCTTATCGTGATGTCGGTGGCGGTTTCTATGCTGCTGCGTATCGATCACGAATGCCGGATACAACAAAAAGAACAAGCCGACAATCAAAACGAATTAGTAGAATAAGAATCTAACGTGATGAAACAAAACAAAAAACTTTTAGTGATGGCTGGTGGTACTGGCGGTCACGTTTTCCCAGGGTTGGCGGTAGCTAAAAAGCTTCAGCAGCAAGGTTGGGAAATTCGCTGGTTAGGAACCGCAGACAGAATGGAAGCGGATTTAGTGCCAAAGCATGGTATTGAAATCGACTTCATCAAAGTGAAAGGCCTTCGAGGTCAAGGTATTAGCAAGCTAATTAAAGCGCCGTTCCAGATTATCAATGCCATACTTCAAGCAAGACAGCACATCAAAGCATGGCAGCCAGATGTGGTGCTTGGTATGGGAGGCTACGTAAGTGGTCCCGGTGGTATCGCGGCATGGTTGTCTGGCATTCCAGTGGTACTGCATGAGCAAAACGCAGTGGCTGGTTTAACTAACCAATGGCTGTCTAAGATTGCTAAAAAGGTATTCCAAGCTTTCCCTGGTGCGTTTCCTACTGCGGAAGTTGTAGGTAACCCTGTACGTGAAGATGTGGTTGCCTTAGCTGAACCAGAGCAACGCATGGCTGAGCGTGACGGCGATATTCGCATCTTGGTGATGGGCGGTAGCCAGGGCGCTAAGATCCTAAATGATACCTTGCCAGTGACGATGGCGCAGCTTGGCGAAGGCTTCACTGTGATGCACCAAGCGGGCAAGAACAACCAACAACAAGTCATTGAGCAATACAAGTCACATTCTGTAGATAATGTTCAAGTGACTGAATTTATTGATGATGTGGCGCAAGCTTATGAGTGGGCAGATCTATTAGTGTGTCGCTCAGGAGCATTAACCGTATCTGAAGTCTCTGCGGCGGGTGTGGGGTCTATCTTCGTTCCGTTTATGCACAAAGACAGACAACAAGCGCTGAACGCCGATCACTTAGTTGAGTGTGGCGCAGCGTTAATGATTGAACAGCCTCAACTGACGGCTGATAAGCTAGCGAATACGATCGCCGAGCTTGATAGAAATGAATTAAAAATGATGGCAACAAAAGCTCGTCAAGCAGCCAAGCTTGATGCTGATGTGACCGTCGCTGAAGCGATTAAAGCTTTAGCAAAATAATGAGATTGAATTGATGACGATTGAACATACCCAAGACTTAGCGCAAATCCGTGCAATGGTGCCAGAGATGCGCCGTGTTAAATCTATCCACTTCATTGGTATTGGTGGTGCAGGCATGAGCGGGATCGCTGAAGTCCTGTTAAATGAAGGCTACCAAATCACAGGTTCTGATATTGCTCAAAACCCAGTGACTGATCGTTTAGTTAGCAAGGGCGCGACCGTTTACATTGGTCACCAAGCAAGTAACGTTGCCGATGCAAGTGTGGTGGTGGTATCAACCGCTATCAACGAAGAAAACCCAGAGATTATTGCCGCTCGTGAAGCGCGCACACCGATCGTTCGTCGTGCAGAAATGCTGGCTGAACTGATGCGCTTTCGTCATGGCATTGCTGTGGCAGGTACGCACGGTAAAACAACAACAACGGCTTTGGTTACACAGATTTATTCTGAAGCGGGCTTAGATCCAACCTTCGTCAACGGTGGTTTGGTGAAAAGTGCAGGCACAAACGCACGTTTAGGTTCAAGCCGTATCCTTATCGCTGAAGCCGATGAAAGTGATGCGTCATTCTTACATCTGCAACCAATGGTTAGTATTGTAACTAACATTGAAGCGGATCATATGGATACCTATGGCGGCGACTTCGAAACGCTAAAGCAGACGTTTATTGATTTCCTACACAATCTACCATTCTACGGTCAGGCTGTGATGTGTGTTGATGATCCTGTTGTGCGTGAGCTTATCCCTCAGGTGAGCCGCCAAGTGATTACTTATGGCTTCTCTGAAGACGCAGATATTCGTATTGAAAACTACGTACAAGAAGGTCAGCAAGGTAAGTTTACGGTTGTACGTGAAGGCAAAGCGAACCTAGATATCACGTTGAACATTCCAGGTCGCCACAACGCACTGAATGCATCGGCTGCGATTGCAGTTGCGACTGAAGACGACATCAGCGATGAAGCGATTCTAAAAGCGATGGCGGGAACCGAAGGTACTGGTCGCCGTTTCGATCACCTTGGTGAGTACGAAACGGGTAAAGGCGTGGCGATGTTGGTCGATGATTACGGTCATCACCCAACGGAAGTGGATGTGACGATTCAAGCTGCTCGCAGTGGCTGGGCTGACAAACGTCTCGTGATGATCTTCCAACCACACCGCTACAGCCGAACGCGTGATCTGTATGATGATTTTGCGAACGTTCTTGAACAAGTTGATGTCTTAATCTTATTAGATGTGTATTCAGCAGGTGAGAAACCGATTGCAGGGGCTGACGGGCGTTCACTAAGTCGAACTATTCGTGGGCGTGGTAAGATTGATCCAATCTTTGTTGCTGATATCAACACACTGCCATCGGTTCTAGCGAACGTAATTCAAGGCGGTGACCTTGTTTTAACACAGGGTGCAGGTGATGTTGGTCGTGTAGCTAAGCAACTTGAATCGCTACAATTAGACATTAATAAAATGCAGAACGCGTAACAGAATAGCGTCTACATACTGTGGTCGATCGCTCACTTCTTGCGATTGACCTAAAATTGACCAAAAATCTTATTATCAACGTTTGATAGTTTGATTTTGCTCAGTATAATTCATAGGTTAAAGTAAGTGCTTTTACCTCTATTACGAAGATAGGGAATAGAATTGCGAACCAACGACAGGGAATGCGGGCTTTGGTAGAAAGTACTTTTAGCGAAAACCGCCACCTATTCAGTTTACCGTCGCTCAAGAAACACGCCTTAGGCGGGTCTTTTTTTGTCATGGTATTGCTATTCATTGGGTTTCTTTTCTATACCACACTGACTTGGATGTGGGACGATCAGCGATTGCCTCTCTCCAAAATAGTACTTCAAGGCGACTTAACTTACGTAACCGCTGGTGATGTTCAACATGCCTTTGGCGAACTTGAACACATTGGAACGTTTATGTCGCAAGACATCGGCGTGTTGCAAGACAGTTTAGAAGCGTTACCTTGGGTATCTGTTGTCTCTATTCGTAAACAGTGGCCAGACACAATAAAAGTATTTTTGACTGAGTACCATGCGGCAGCAATCTGGAACGGCAACATGCTGCTGAATGATGATGGTCAGGTGTTCAATGGTGATATCGGCCTATTAAAGGGCGATAGAGTTAAGCTTTACGGCCCAGACGGCACCAGCCAAGAAGTGATAGAAAAATGGCGACAGATAACCCCTTTGATTAACAGTCTTGGGTTAACCGTTACCTCGCTCGTTCTCAATGAGCGTCGCGCTTGGCAAATAATCCTAGATAACGGTATCCGTTTAGAACTAGGTAAAGATTCTTTAGATGAGCGTGTTGAACGCTTCATTTCGCTTTACAACGAGTTAGGTAGTAAGGCGAATCAAGTGAGCTACATCGACCTCAGGTATGATACGGGAGCCGCTGTAGGCTGGTTTCCAGAGCAAGAGTTAGAAGAGAGCACAGATGACTAAGACCGCAGATGACAACATAATCGTTGGTCTTGATATAGGCACTGCGACCATATCAGCTCTGGTTGGTGAAATATTGCCTGATGGTCAAATCAATATCATTGGTTCTGGGCAAAGCCCATCCAGAGGTATGGATAAAGGTGGTGTAAACGACCTAGAGTCGGTAGTTAAGTCGGTTCAGCGAGCTATTGATCAAGCAGAGTTGATGGCGGAATGCCAAATCAGCAATGTGTTTATCTCGCTATCGGGCAAACATATCGCAAGCCGAATTGAAAAAGGCATGGGTACTATCTCTGATGAAGAGGTGTCTCAAGACGATATGGATCGAGCGATCCATACCGCGAAATCAATTAAAATAGGTGATGAGCAGAGAATTCTGCACGTGATTCCACAAGAATTTACCATTGATTATCAAGAAGGGATTAAGAACCCACTTGGCTTATCTGGTGTTCGAATGGAAGTCAGCGTTCACCTAATTTCTTGCCATAGCGACATGGCGAGAAACATTATTAAAGCTGTTGAACGATGTGGTCTCACAGTAGAACAGATCGTGTTTTCAGGACTTGCCTCAAGTAATGCGGTAATTACTGAAGACGAGAGAGAGCTTGGAGTATGTGTGGTGGATATCGGCGCGGGTACGATGGATATTTCCATTTGGACTGGCGGCGCACTGCGACACACAGAAGTCTTTTCCTACGCAGGAAATGCAGTAACCAGTGATATTGCCTTCGCTTTCGGCACGCCAGTGAGCGATGCTGAAGAGATAAAAGTAAACCATGGTTGCGCTCTGAGTGAACTCGTAAGCAAGGATGACTCTGTTAACGTCCCAAGTGTTGGTGGTCGCCCATCGAGAAGTTTGCAACGACAAACTTTGTCGGAAGTGATTGAACCACGTTACACTGAACTTATGGGTCTCGTTAACCAAACTATTGATACGGTTCAATTACAGCTACGAGATGAAGGTATTAAACACCACCTTGCAGCTGGCGTCGTTCTTACTGGTGGAGCGGCACAAATTGACGGATTGGTAGAGTGTGCGGAACGTGTTTTCCGCAATCAAGTTCGAGTTGGTAAGCCATTAGAAGTTAGTGGCTTAACTGACTATGTTAAAGAGCCGTATCATTCTACGGCGGTTGGTTTACTTCATTACGCAAGAGATTGTCAGATCAGTGATGAAGGTGATTACAGCGAACCTAAGCGTTCAGCACCTTCTATGTCTGGTTTATTTGGCAAATTGCGTAATTGGATACAAAAAGAGTTTTAACCTGAGTTGCAGGAAAAAACGGAGATAACACATGTTTGAACCGATGATGGAAATGTCTGACGATGCAGTAATTAAAGTCGTTGGAGTTGGTGGCGGTGGCGGTAACGCTGTTGAGCACATGGTACGTGAATCAATCGAAGGCGTAGAATTCATCAGTGTTAACACTGATGCTCAAGCACTTCGTAAAACAAGCGTGAGCAGCGTGATCCAAATTGGTGGTGATATCACTAAAGGTTTGGGCGCTGGTGCAAACCCACAAGTAGGCCGTGATGCAGCTCTCGAAGATCGAGAAAGAATTAAAGAAGTTCTAACTGGCGCCGATATGGTATTTATCGCAGCTGGTATGGGCGGTGGTACTGGTACAGGTGCTGCTCCAGTTATTGCTGAAGTTGCGAAAGAGTTGGGTGTGCTAACGGTTGCTGTTGTAACTAAGCCATTCAGCTTTGAAGGCAAAAAGCGTTTAGCGTTTGCTGAGCAAGGTATCGAAGAGCTTTCTAAGCATGTGGATTCTTTAATTACGATTCCAAATGAAAAGCTACTTAAAGTACTTGGCCGCGGCGTAACACTGCTAGAAGCTTTCGCAAGTGCAAATGATGTACTTAAAAACGCTGTACAAGGTATCGCTGAGCTAATTACTCGCCCTGGTATGATTAACGTCGATTTCGCGGATGTTCGCACCGTAATGTCTGAGATGGGTCATGCAATGATGGGTAGCGGTATCGCAAAAGGTGAAGACCGTGCTGAAGAAGCTGCTGAAACGGCAATTTCTAGCCCACTACTAGAAGACATCGACCTAGCTGGTGCTCGTGGCGTTCTTGTGAACATCACAGCAGGCCTAGATATGCGTCTAGATGAGTTCGAAACAGTAGGTAACACAGTTAAGGCATTCGCATCTGATAACGCAACAGTTGTGATTGGTACTTCTCTAGACCCTGATATGACGGATGAAATCCGTGTAACTGTTGTAGCAACAGGTATCGGCACAGAGAAAAAACCAGACATTACATTAGTTGCTGGTGGTAAAGCTAAGGTTGCACCAACTCCTCAACCACAGGTAGCGGCTCAAACTGCACCAAAAGTGGAAGAGAAAGTGGCACAACCATTGCAAGAAAAAACTGAGGTTAAACCTCAAGTTAAGCCGCAGCCAACAACGTCACCTGTTTCTTCAGGTACAGGCGCTAGCCAAAGTGCAGCACCTAAGGCTGAGAAAGAGAGTGGATACTTAGATATTCCAGCATTCTTACGACGTCAGGCTGATTAACAAATACCCAAAATTTGACTATCGTCGAATTAATGGTAAAATTCGCGGTCGGTAAATACTGACCGTGATTTGTAGCACTGATAACGAGGCAAGCAGATGATCAGACAACGTACTCTGAAAGAAATTGTGAAAACAACTGGTGTGGGTCTCCACTCTGGTCGTAAAGTCACACTTACTCTTCGCCCGGCAGCTGCAAATACAGGTATTGTTTATCGTCGTACAGATGTAAATCCACCTGTAGATTTCCCAGCTGATCCAGCGTCAGTTCGTGACACTATGCTATGTACAGCTCTTGTTAATGACGAAGGCGTACGTATCTCTACAGTGGAACACCTTAACGCAGCTTTAGCGGGTATGGGCATCGACAACATTATTGTTGAAGTAGATGCTCCTGAAATCCCAATTATGGATGGTAGCGCAAGCCCATTCGTATACTTGCTACAGCAAGCGGGTGTAGAAACACTGAATGCAGCGAAGCGTTTTATTCGTATCAAAAAGCCTATCCGTTTTGAAGATGGCGATAAGTGGGCAGAATTTGTTCCATTTAACGGCTTCCGTATGGACTTTGAGATCGACTTTAACCACCCAGCAATTGAATCTGATGAGCAACGTTTGTTGTTTGATTTCTCTTCACAAGGTTTTGTGAAAGAAATTTCTCGCGCTCGTACTTTCGGCTTCATGCGCGACATTGAGTATCTACAATCTCAAAACCTAGTACTTGGTGGTAGCTTTGATAATGCTATCGTACTGGACGAATACCGAATTCTTAATGAAGAAGGTCTACGTTTTGACAATGAGTTCGTAACTCATAAAGTACTAGATGCGATTGGTGACTTGTACATGTGTGGACACGCTATTATTGGTGAGTTCCGTGCATACAAATCAGGTCACGGCCTAAACAACCAACTACTACGTGCAGTACTTGCTGACGCAGAAGCTTGGGAATGGGCAACATTCGAAGAAGAAGTAGGCTCTCCTGTTGCATTTGCTGAGCCAGGAATGGTTCTAGCGTAATTGTTGTTTACAACAATATAAGATTTCGAAAACCAGGTCATTGACCTGGTTTTTTTGTATCTATTTTCCAGATACAGTGTCGTCAACATCCGAAAGTTGTCTCCCAATGAGCTGCAGTCTGGCTAATCCATCAGCAATTAGAAAGAAAAGTTCCAAGCACATCAAACAAATGGGGTTATAAATGGTCGTTGGTGTGAAAATTACTTACACTAAAGGGCATTAATTTTAACTCAAGCCTTGAAAACTCTACTCTCAAGTACAATATCAAAGATACTAGATTTATCTCAGTATCCTTGGTTAGTAACTGAAGACTAGTTCATAGCTAGTAGAGACACTGACGGCATTTAAAATAGATCGCGGACGATCTGAGAACGAAGAGATTCCAAGCACATGATTACTAAGCTGCTGACAAAGGTAATTGGCAGTCGCAATGACAGAACACTGCGCCGCCTTAGAAAAATTGTAAAAGAAATTAATAACTTCGAACCAACGTTTGAAGCACTTTCAGACGAAGAACTAAAAGCAAAAACGGTTGAGTTTCGTGAGCGCTTAGATAAAGGTGAATCGCTAGACCAACTTCTACCTGAAGCATTTGCTACGGTACGTGAAGCGTCTAAGCGTGTTTACGGCATGCGTCACTTTGACGTGCAAATGATTGGTGGCATGGTTCTAAATGCTGGCCAAATTGCAGAAATGCGTACTGGTGAAGGTAAGACTCTTACAGCAACCCTACCAGCTTATCTTAACGCCCTACCTAGCAAAGGTGTTCACGTAGTAACGGTGAACGACTACCTAGCGAAGCGTGATGCGGAAACAAACCGCCCATTATTTGAATTCCTTGGTATGACTGTTGGCGTGAACGTGCCAAACATGGCTCCACCAGAGAAGAAAGAAGCGTACCAAGCGGATATCCTATACGGAACAAACAACGAGTTTGGCTTCGATTACCTACGTGACAACATGGCTTTCCGTGCTGAAGATCGTGTTCAACGTGAGCGCTTCTTTGCAGTTGTCGATGAGGTTGACTCAATCTTAATCGATGAAGCTCGTACTCCACTTATTATCTCTGGCCCAGCTGAAGATAGTTCAGATCTTTACACGCGTATTAACACGTTGATCCCTAACCTTGAGCGCCAAGATAAAGAAGATTCTGAAGAGTACCGTGGTGAAGGTCACTACACCATGGACGAGAAATCGAAACAAGTTCACCTGACTGAAAACGGTCAAGAATTTGTAGAAGAGCTAATGGTCAAAAACGGCCTGATGGAAGAGGGTGATACGCTTTACTCTCCGACAAACATCAGCCTATTGCACCATGTTAATGCAGCGCTGCGTGCACACGTACTGTTTGAGAAAGACGTCGACTACATCGTTACTGAAGAAGGCGAAGTGGTTATCGTTGATGAACATACTGGTCGTACTATGCCAGGTCGTCGTTGGTCTGAAGGTTTACACCAAGCTGTTGAAGCTAAAGAAGGTGTGAAGATTCAGAATGAAAACCAGACGCTAGCATCGATTACATTCCAGAACTTCTTCCGTCTATACGAAAAGCTGTCAGGTATGACAGGTACAGCCGATACAGAAGCTTTCGAATTCCAGTCTATCTACGGCCTAGAAACAGTGGTTATCCCAACCAACAAGCCTATGGTTCGTAACGATATGCCAGATGTGGTTTATCGTACCGAAGAAGACAAGTTCAATGCGATCATTGAAGACATCAAAGACCGTGTAGCTGCTGGTCAGCCATCATTGGTTGGTACGGTTTCTATCGAGAAGTCTGAACTACTGTCTAACGCACTGAAAAAAGCAAAAATTAAGCACAGCGTTCTAAATGCTAAATTCCACGAAATGGAAGCAGAGATCGTTGCACAAGCTGGTATGCCGAGTGCGGTAACTATCGCAACTAACATGGCTGGTCGTGGTACCGATATCGTATTAGGTGGTAGCTGGCAGGCACAAGTTGAGAAGCTAGAGAATCCAACCAAAGAGCAGATCGAGAAGATCAAAGCTGACTGGAGAGTAATCCACGATAAAGTGCTTGAGTCAGGTGGTCTGCACATCATTGGTACTGAGCGTCATGAATCTCGCCGTATCGACAACCAGCTACGTGGTCGTTCTGGTCGTCAAGGTGATGCGGGTTCTTCTCGTTTCTACCTATCAATGGAAGATTCTCTGCTACGTATCTTCACATCGGATCGTATGGCTGGTCTTATCCAAAGTGGTATGGACGAAGGCGAAGCGATCGAATCTAAGATGCTTTCTCGCTCAATTGAAAAAGCACAACGTAAAGTTGAAGGTCGTAACTTCGATATTCGTAAGCAGCTTCTTGAGTACGATGATGTAGCCAATGACCAACGTAAAGTGGTTTATGAGCTTCGTGATGAACTGATGAGCTCTGACGATATCAGCGAGATGATCGAACACAACCGTGAAGATGTATTGGCATCAGTGATTGATGAATACATCGCACCTCAGTCTCTTGAAGATATGTGGGATATCGCGGGTCTGCAAGATCGTCTGAAGAATGACTTCGATCTAGACTTTGATATTCAAGGTTGGTTAGACGAAGACGACAAGCTTTATGAAGAAGCATTGCGTGAGCGTATTCTTGGTATGGCGGTTGATTCGTACAAACAGAAAGAAGAAGTGGTTGGTGCTCAAGTACTGCGTAACTTCGAGAAATCTGTGATGCTACAAACGCTAGACGGCCTTTGGAAAGAGCACTTGGCTGCGATGGATCACCTTCGTCAAGGTATCCACTTACGTGGTTATGCTCAGAAGAACCCGAAACAAGAGTACAAGCGCGAGTCGTTTGAACTGTTTGAAGGCCTACTAGATGTACTGAAAACAGACGTTGTTACCATCCTTTCTAAAGTGCGCGTTCAGCAACAAGAAGAAGTTGAAAAGATGGAAGCTCAACGTCAAGCTCAAGCTGAAGAAGCGGCGCGTCGTGCACAAGCGCAACATGCAACAGCTGAAAACCAGCTAGCTGACGATGAAGCTGAAGCGGCATCTCCACAAACGGTAGTGCGTGACGAGCGTAAAGTTGGCCGTAACGAGCCATGCCCATGTGGTAGCGGTAAGAAGTACAAGCAGTGTCACGGTAAAATCGCGTAAGTTTAATGAATCGTTGCTGTAGCGCATGATAGCTGCGTTGGTGGTACTCACTTACAGTCGTAAGCTCCGTGCCACCGCCTTGCTCTCATACACTACAACTTAGCTTCATAAAACTGACAAATAGAATATAAAGAGTCGCTTAGGCGGCTCTTTTTGTATGTAAATTTCATGGCTTACTTTGTTACGCAAGGAAGTTGTCATTCCCTATAGCGAGGAGTGAGCGTAGTAGGGAATCTTGTTTAGTTAGGCTCGCGTAGTTTTAGATCCCCAACTCAGTCGTTCCTCTTTCTTGAGGATGACGTATTTAGGGACTATGTGAGTTCAGCGTTTTATTAAGGAACACCATCAATGAAAAGAATCCATATCGTAGCGGGTATTATCTTCAATCAAGATAAGTCACAGGTCTTTATCACTAAACGTCCAGACGACAAACACAAAGGCGGTTTCTGGGAATTTCCTGGTGGCAAGGTTGAAGAGGGTGAAACCATTGAACAAGCAATGACTCGTGAGCTTGATGAAGAGGTCGGTATCAAGGTGACCGAGCAGTCTCTGTTTGAGCATCTTGAATTTGATTACACCGATAAGTCGCTTAAGTTCGACTTCATCCTTGTGACCGACTTTGAAGAGCAGCCTTATGGTAAAGAAGGTCAGCAAGGTGAATGGGTAAGCCTAGAATCATTGAATCAATACGCCTTCCCAGAGGCAAATGTGCCAATTTTAGAGCGAGTAATAAAAGAGTTTTCGTAATTGCTAGCCTGAGTTTGAGATTGTTGTTAGTTTAAAGAGATTAATCGATTGAACGTTGCTGCAAGAGATAAGTGGCAACGGTAACCAAAACAATGGAGATATTCGCAGTGGTAAGAATTGCAATTGCAGGAGCAGCGGGCCGCATGGGCCGCAACTTGGTGAAAGCCGCTCATCATAATTCAGAAGCAAGTGTTGGAGCTGGTTCAGAGCGTCCAGAGTCATCTTTGGTCGGCGTAGATGTCGGCGAGTTATGCGGTGAAGGTCGTTTTGATGTTGCTTTAGTCGATGATTTGTCTAAAGCCATCGAAGAGTTTGATGTGATTGTCGATTTTACTGCCCCTGTTAGCACATTAGCGAATATTGAACTTTGTAAACGTCACGGTAAAAAACTGATCATCGGTACAACGGGCTTCTCTGAAGAAGAGAAGCAGGTGATTGATGCTGCTTCAAAAGAGATGGCTATCGTAATGGCACCTAACTACAGCGTTGGTGTGAACCTGGTCTTTAAGCTGCTAGAGAAGGCCGCTAAAGTGATGGGCGATTACTGTGATGTCGAGATCGTTGAGGCTCATCACCGTCATAAAGTCGATGCACCGTCAGGTACTGCGATTGGTATGGGCGAAGCTATTGCGGGTGCTATGGGCAACGAGCTGAACGATGTAGCTGTATGGTCACGCGAGGGTATTACTGGCGAGCGCACTAAAGATGAGATTGGTTTCGCGACGATTCGTGCCGGTGACATTATTGGTGAACACACCGCTATGTTTGCTGATATCGGTGAACGAGTGGAAATTACCCATAAAGCCACTGATCGAATGACCTTTGCTAATGGCGCAATCAAGGCCGCGGTTTGGTTAAATGACAAACCAGCAGGCTTTTATACCATGACGGATGTGCTTGGTTTGAATGACCTATAAATAGATATTTATGCGCTGGCAATTGCCGGCGCTTTCTTTATTTGGTGCATTTTCCTTAGTAATCTCACTTCTCCGATCTTCCTTCTACTTTCTTCTTATCGCCTTTTTGACTCCATTTCTATGCTGTTTATGTGGTCTTTAGTGTGTTTTTTGTTTTAGATCTTTAAATTGTCATGTTTTCTCTTGGTATTTATCGATTGCGTTTTGTTGCTGATATTTTTATCACTCTATGGTTGGCTAAAATGAGGAGTGAAAATTAGAAAATCGTAATATTCGAGCTAAATGCGCATGAAAGTTGAACTTTTGGAGCTTTGAGGGGGTAAATTGAATTAGTCCTTACAAATGTTTAATTTCTTTTGAGTTAAATGTTGACACGTATCACGCAGATCACTAAAATACCGCCAATTTGTCTAATTTCCATAAACACGCAGTTTTTGGTGTTGCAGGAAGGTAGATTTGCAAATTAAATCAATTTTAATGCATTTTTATTTCTGGAGGTTGTCTTGAAGAAGTCAGCACTACTCGTCCTAGAAGATGGGACAGTATTTCACGGTGAAGCCATTGGCGCTGTAGGTTCTGCAGTTGGTGAAGTCGTTTTTAATACCTCGATGACGGGGTACCAAGAAATCCTCACTGATCCTTCCTATTCTCAACAAATCGTTACCCTTACTTACCCTCACATTGGCAATACCGGAACCAATTCCGAAGACGAAGAATCTTCTTCAATCCACGCTCAAGGCCTTGTGATTCGCGATCTCCCTCTAATCGCTTCTAACTTCCGTAATGAACAATCCCTTTCTGATTACCTTAAGTCGCAAAACGTTGTTGGTATCGCTGATATCGATACTCGTAAACTGACGCGTATTCTTCGTGAAAAAGGCGCTCAGAACGGTTGTATCGTAGCGGGTAACAATTTAGACGAAGCTTTGGCTCTAGCTAAAGCAAAAGAATTTCCTGGCCTGAAAGGTATGGACCTTGCGAAAGAAGTTACAACAAAAGAAGCGTATCAATGGAAACAAGGTTCGTGGACGCTTACGGGTGGACTTCCTGAAGCGAAAGCAGACTCTGAATTGCCATACCACGTTGTTGCTTATGACTTCGGTGCAAAACGAAACATCCTACGAATGCTTGTTGACCGCGGCTGCCGCCTAACGGTTGTTCCTGCTGAAACTTCTGCTGAAGAAGTACTAGCTCTGAACCCAGACGGTGTTTTCCTTTCAAATGGCCCTGGTGACCCAGAACCATGTACTTACGCAATTGAAGCGACAAAAGTGTTCCTAGAAAAAGGCTTACCAATCTTCGGTATTTGTCTAGGTCACCAGATTCTTGCTCTTGCGTCAGGCGCTAAGACAGTGAAGATGAAGTTTGGTCACCACGGTGCAAACCACCCGGTTAAAGATTTAGATCGTGATGTTGTGATGATTACTTCGCAAAACCACGGCTTTGCTGCTGACGAAGAAACCCTTCCAGAGACACTACGTGCAACGCACAAATCACTATTTGATGGTTCTCTACAAGGTATTCACCGTACAGACAAACCAGCATTCAGCTTCCAAGGTCACCCTGAAGCAAGCCCAGGTCCAGAAGACGCAGCGCCGTTATTCGACCACTTTATTGAACTAATCAAACAGCACACAGCGTAATTCGGAGTAGTAGACAATGCCAAAACGTACTGACATTAAAAGTATTCTTATTCTAGGTGCTGGCCCGATCGTTATCGGCCAAGCATGTGAGTTCGATTACTCTGGTGCTCAAGCTTGTAAAGCGCTTCGCGAAGAAGGTTACCGAGTTATTCTTGTAAACTCGAACCCAGCGACAATCATGACTGACCCAGATATGGCAGATGCAACTTACATCGAGCCTATCCAATGGGAAGTTGTGCGTAACATCATCGCTAAAGAGAAGCCTGATGCAGTTCTACCTACTATGGGTGGCCAAACTGCATTGAACTGTGCTCTAGACCTAGAAAAGCACGGCGTTCTTGAAGAGTTCGGTGTTGAAATGATTGGTGCAACGGCTGACGCTATCGATAAAGCAGAAGACCGTTCACGCTTCGATAAAGCAATGAAAGCAATTGGCCTTGAGTGTCCAACTGCTGATACAGCGAAAACGATGGAAGAAGCTTACAAAGTTTTAGACATGGTTGGCTTCCCTTGTATCATTCGTCCATCGTTTACGATGGGTGGTACAGGCGGCGGTATTGCTTACAACAAAGAAGAATTTGAAGAAATCTGTCGTCGTGGTTTGGACTTATCTCCAACAAACGAACTTCTTATCGATGAATCACTTATCGGTTGGAAAGAGTACGAGATGGAAGTGGTTCGTGACAAAAACGACAACTGCATCATCGTATGTGCGATTGAAAACTTCGACCCTATGGGTATTCACACAGGTGACTCAATCACCGTGGCTCCAGCTCAAACGCTGACAGACAAAGAATACCAACTAATGCGTAACGCATCTCTAGCAGTACTGCGCGAGATTGGTGTTGAAACAGGTGGTTCAAACGTACAGTTTGGTATCAACCCGAAAGATGGCCGTATGGTTATCATCGAGATGAACCCACGTGTATCTCGCTCTTCAGCACTAGCATCTAAAGCAACAGGTTTCCCAATCGCTAAGATTGCAGCGAAACTGGCTGTTGGCTTTACGCTAGACGAGCTAATGAATGACATCACTGGTGGTGCAACGCCAGCATCATTCGAACCAACAATCGACTACGTAGTAACTAAGATTCCTCGTTTTAACTTCGAGAAATTTGCAGGTGCTAACGACCGTCTAACGACGCAAATGAAGTCTGTTGGTGAAGTTATGGCTATCGGCCGTAACCAACAAGAATCTCTACAAAAAGCACTTCGCGGCCTAGAAGTTGGCGCGACTGGTTTTGACGAAATGGTAGACCTAGACGCACCAGATGCTCTAACGACTATCCGTCACGAACTTAAAGAAGCTGGCGCAGAGCGTATTTGGTACATCGCTGACGCATTCCGTGCTGGTATGTCGGTAGATGGTGTATTCAACCTAACGCAAATCGACCGTTGGTTCCTAGTTCAAATCGAAGACATCGTTAAACTAGAGCAAGAACTTAAAGCGAAAGGCTTTGCTGGTCTAAATAAAGACGAGCTAAACAAGCTCAAGCGTAAAGGTTTTGCTGATGCGCGCCTATCTAAGATTCTAGGTGTAGCGGAAAGCGAAATCCGTCGTCTGCGTGACCAATACGATATCCACCCAGTGTACAAGCGTGTAGATACGTGTGCGGCTGAGTTCTCTTCTGATACAGCTTACATGTACTCATCTTACGATGACGAGTGTGAAGCGAACCCAACAGACAAAGACAAGATCATGATTCTAGGCGGCGGTCCAAACCGTATCGGCCAAGGTATTGAATTTGACTACTGTTGTGTACACGCATCACTAGCACTACGTGAAGATGGCTACGAAACTATCATGGTTAACTGTAACCCTGAGACAGTTTCTACAGACTACGATACATCTGACCGTCTGTACTTCGAACCAGTAACTCTGGAAGACGTACTAGCAATCGCTCGTGTTGAGAAGCCAAAAGGCGTTATCGTTCAGTACGGTGGTCAAACGCCACTTAAACTGGCTCGTGCTCTTGAAGCTGCTGGCGTACCAATCATCGGTACTAGCCCAGACGCAATCGACCGTGCAGAAGACCGTGAGCGTTTCCAAGTTGCTGTAGACCGTCTAGGCCTACTTCAACCAGAAAACGCAACAGTAACAACAATGGAGCAAGCGGTTGAGAAATCTCGCGAAATCGGCTTCCCACTTGTTGTACGTCCTTCTTACGTACTTGGTGGTCGTGCGATGGAAATCGTATACGACGAGCAAGATTTACGTCGCTACTTCAACGAAGCAGTAAGCGTTTCAAACGAATCTCCAGTACTACTTGATAGCTTCCTAGACGACGCTGTTGAAGTAGACGTAGATGCGATTTGTGACGGTGAGCGCGTTGTTATCGGCGGTATCATGGAACACATCGAACAAGCGGGTGTTCACTCAGGTGACTCAGCATGTTCTCTTCCTGCATACACGCTAAGCCAAGAGATCCAAGACGTAATGCGCGAGCAAGTTGAAAAGCTAGCGTTCGAGTTGGGTGTTCGTGGTCTGATGAACACGCAGTTTGCTGTTAAGAACAATGAAGTGTACCTAATCGAGGTTAACCCTCGTGCAGCACGTACGGTTCCATTCGTATCTAAAGCAACTGGCGCGCCAATCGCTAAGATTGCAGCTCGTGTAATGGCGGGTCAATCGCTAGAGTCTCAAGGCTTTACGAAAGAAATCATCCCACCTTACTACTCAGTGAAAGAAGTTGTACTTCCATTCAACAAGTTCCCTGGTGTTGACCCACTGTTAGGCCCAGAAATGCGCTCTACTGGTGAAGTTATGGGTGTTGGCGCGACGTTCGCAGAAGCATACTCTAAAGCTGAATTGGGTTGTGGCAACATCTACCCAGAAGGCGGCCGTGCACTTCTTTCTGTTCGCGAAGGCGACAAAGAGCGTGTTGTTGACCTAGCTTCTAAGCTATCTAAGCTTGGTTACCAGTTAGACGCAACACACGGTACAGCGGTTATCCTTGGCGAAGCGGGTATCAACCCACGTCTAGTAAACAAGGTACACGAAGGTCGTCCTCACATTCTTGACCGTATCAAGAACAACGAGTACACGTACATCGTGAACACAGCTGCTGGTCGTCAAGCGATTGAAGATTCTAAAGTACTTCGTCGTGGCGCATTGGCTGAGAAAGTTAACTACACGACTACGCTAAACGCTGCATTCGCGACTTGTATGGCGCACACTGCAGACGCGAAGACGTCAGTAACTTCAGTTCAAGAGCTACACGCACAGGTTAAAGCTTCTCAAGCTTAATCGCCTAAAGTGTATCGCTGTTAAGCGGATATAAATGCTCAAAGCCCACTCTCCGGAGTGGGCTTTTTTATGCCTGTTAAATAGCATGTGTTAAATGATGAAAATCAGGAATAGGTTAGAATCTTGTGTTTCGTTGTTGTTCGTTTGCTCAGGGTGGTAACTTGTCGCTACACAAGAATTTAAGGCGTTGGGTATATGGAAATCACTCTAGAAATATTGGCTATCTTGTTTGTTGTTGCAACGGCAGCAGGCTTTATTGATGCAATGGCTGGCGGCGGTGGGTTGTTGACTCTACCTGCATTGCTCGCGGCTGGCGTGCCACCAACGCAAGCACTGGCCACTAACAAACTCCAAAGCTCATTTGGCAGCTTCTCAGCGAGTTGGTATTTCGTGCGTAACGGTATCGTCAGTATCAAGGAGATGCGCCTCGCTATCTTTTGTACTTTTATAGGCTCTGCGATTGGTGCGGAATTAGTGCAGTACATTGATGCGAGCCTTCTGACTAGTGTGATCCCACTGCTGCTTATCGCAATCTCTCTCTATTTCCTGTTAGCACCACAAACCAGAGCCTCTGAAGGCAAACAAAAGATCTCCGAAGCGATGTTTGCGCTATGTGTGGGCGGCGGTGTTGGTTTCTATGATGGGTTCTTTGGACCAGGTACAGGCTCAATCTTTACGGTTTGTTTTGTTGCGATTGGTCATTTCTCATTAGTCGATGCTACGGCACGTACCAAAGTACTGAACTTCACCTCGAACATCGCTGCACTGATCTTCTTTATTTTGGCTGGTTTGCCAATTTGGGAGCTAGGATTAGTGATGGCGGTTGGTGGCTTTATGGGAGCTCAGCTTGGCGCTAAAGTGGTGGTGACAAAAGGGCAGAAATGGATTCGCCCCCTTGTGATCGTCATGTCGATGCTGATGGCTTCTAAACTGCTTTGGGAACAGCATCAACAATGGATTCTATCAGTGTTCTAACTCTTGGAGACTGGTAGCTATTCGGTCTAACACAGACATGAATCGGTCGAATTAAGCCTGCTAATTCTGGAAAGCTATATAGGTATTGAGGCTCAATATTGAGTGTTTTTGCGATAGAAAGTGGGATTAACGCAGGCCCCGTTCCACCCAAGGCAAGCTGCGCTGCTGCAGTGTAGGCATCCATCTCCATCAAGGGTTTGATACCGAATTTTTCCAATACTGAAAGTTGATAAGAGTTAGCAGGGTTGGTCATATCGTTGGTAATGACCAATGGAGGAAGGGCCATGAGTGGCTGCTTACTCACAATGTAAAACGGCTCATCAAACAGGTGGAAGGTCATCAACCCGTGATGCGGTGGCAATAAGCCTGCGCACAACCCTAGAGTTGCCTTGCCTGATTGCACTCGTTCTATGATTCTCGGCGTGTGGTTGGTGGTAATGGTGATGTATTTATCTTGCTGGATAAATTGCCCCATCATCTCACCTAAGTAGCCCGCTATTAGAGATTTAGAGCTGTCTAAGGTGATGAGAGTGGTATCTTCCAACTCTTGTTGTTCATAAATAAGGCCACGAAGCTCATTGAACGTAGGGCCGATACTCTCGATCAATGCAACCGCATCCGGCGTCAGTTTTATCTGTCGACCACTCGGCTCGATGAGCTTTTTACCTAGCTTCTTTTCTAAATTTGCAATCCGTTTGCTGACCGCAGATTGGCTGATATAAAGCAAACTGCCAGTACGGCTCATCGTCTTTGCTTTACTCAATACCAATAGAGTTTCGATTCCTTCGAGTAGCATTTAGTAATATTCATGAAAGTTGGGAATGATTTAATCAAGTTACCTGAAACGACATTCATTCTCTAGTCTTGAGCTCATAGATATCACACAAGCTACGAACTTTGAACCAAGCTCGCGATACGCTGACCAAAATAGAAAGCGGTTTTTAGGTCATTTTCATTAACGCTGTTGTTTGTCGAGGTTGGATCCTCGTCGACACTGGCAACCAAGCCAATGCTCGAACCAGTACGATTCAGACCTAGGTCGTCGATGTGCTTAGATACATCAAGCCCTGCCCAAATCATGCCATGCTGGCAAGCTAGAGTGAAAAAGCTGAGTAGGGTTTGTTGTTGCTCTCCGTTGAGGCTGCCACCAGTGGTGAAGCTAGCAGCGAGTTTGTTTCGCCATGATTTCTTACCGTAGGTATCGCTGGTCGCATCCATAAAACTCTTAAACTGGGCTGCGGGTGACCCCATGTAAGTTGGCGCGCCAAAGACAATCGCACCACAGCTATCTAATGCTGTGAGCTTATCGTCATTGTCATACCTTCCTTCAATGATTTCAGACGAGAGAACCTCGATGAGCAGTGCTGAGCTAGGCAGTTGAGAGTTTACGCCCTCTGCGATGAGCTCTGCTACTTGCTTGGTTGCCCCACATTTAGAGAAGAAAACAATTCCAATTTTATTACTGCTCATCCTTAAACCCTCGTAGTTAGTATTAGTAAGTAAATGTCTTTATAAAGTTATTTATTTACTAATATAGTCTGGTAATCAGGTAAGTAAATAAAAAACATTATTAACTGGATTGGGATTTGGAAACGAGAGAGGGACTTTGGAAAGTGAAATTTAGGAATTCGTATTTAATGACAGATGTTTATGAGTGAATTAGAAGATGAAATAGAATTAAAAAAGGCCCCTTACGGAGCCTTTAATCAATTGTGTAGCGCTAGCTTATTTGATGGCGAACGTCGGCAGTGATAAGTGCCAGCGAATAGCCCCAAGCCTGATCAGCAGTGTTGAGAATACACCGGCTAAAAATGCCGTCTCTGAGTCGTGACCCATGCTGATTGCCATGGTGTGGAAAGCACCACCAATAATACAAGCGGTCGCGTACACTTCACTTCTTAGGATCATCGGCACTTCACGGGCAAGCACGTCGCGAATAATACCGCCACCACAACCGGTGATGACACCCATGATAATGGCCACCAATGCAGAGTCTTGGTAAATCAGTGCTTTTTCTACACCAATTCCCACGAATACCGCTAGGCCGATTGCATCACATACTGGCAGTATCCACCACGCCAGACGCTTGGGACGTCTTACAATGATCATGGTTAGCAAGCAGGTAATGATGATGACCCAAAGGTAGGTGGTGTCAGTGATCCAAAACACTGGGGTTGCACCCAATGCCATGTCACGAATTGTACCGCCGCCAATCGCGGTTACACTGCCTAGAACGGCTACGCCAAAGGGGTCCATCTTAAGACGGCCTGCGACAAAAACGCCAGAAATAGCAAAGATGGCAGTGCCAAATAAATCGATAATATAAAGCAGCATGGAGTCCATGATACTGGTGCTCTTATAGTTAAAATTGTAGGGACAGGTCGGTGGCGAATTGTACGAAAAAACGCAGCAAAAAGTTAGTGATTTTGCCTAGCTCTATCGAAGAAATCGCACACTTGTTGGATCGCTTGCAAAGTTCTGGTTGTCGGGCGATTAATCCAATCTGAATTGAGTGACCAAATCTGATTTTGAGCGACAGCAGGGATCTCTTCTTCCCAAGTTTGCCACATTGTTCCGTTCTCGATTGCGTGCTGAGACGTGAAGATCACTTCCGGTTTCTTAAGCACAACCTGTTCAATACCAACTTGCGGATAAGGGGAGGCGCTGTCTTCAAAAATATTGTGACCACCACAAAATTCAAACACCTCACTTGGCCAGTGTCCTTGTGCCACGGTAATGATCGGTTTTTCGCTAAGCTGATAGAAGTAGTTTACCGGTTCGGCGTCCTTATATTTTAGCCTTAACGCGTTGAGCTGTTCTTTGTATTGTTTGGCATTATTTTCACCGATACTCGGGTCGCTGGCGTATTGGCTGAGTTGTTCAATATTGGTCGCGATGCTGTCTAGGCTTTTGGTTTTTGAGTAGTAAATATTGAAACCAAACTGCTCTAATTTCGCGAGTTCTCTAGGCGGGTTGCCTGCAGGCCACGCAAGAATCAGATCTGGCTGCAGTGCGATGATTTTCTCAACCTTGATGCCTTGATAGTTTGCTACCTTCTCAAGCTTATCAGCCTCTGGTGGGTAATCACTTCGTTCACTTACCGCGATAAGGTTGTCACCCAAGCCAGCGCTGTACGCTAGCTCGGTTGCGTGAGGTGCTAGGCTGATAACACGTTCGGCTGTTGCTACTTCTGTAGCAAGTGAAGTGGGTGCCCATAAACTGAAGCTGAGAGTGAACGCGAGGGCTGAGCATCGTGTAACAAGTTGAGAGGGTTTCACTTTAAATCCCTTGGTGAATAATGAGTAAGGCTAGGCTCTGTAAGAATATCCAGACAGCGATGCGACCAAAAAGTAGCTTTTGAACCTGAGATAAATGCAGCGCTGATGGGGCGATTCTGCCGCCTAATTTTGCACGAATGGCTTTGGTGTTGTCATAAATGGCAGGGCCACCTAGTGATAACTCTAACTTGTTACCTACGGCGGTAATTAACCATGCAGGGCCTGGTAGAGGCCAAGAGCGACTTTGAACGAGCATCATCTTAAATGTGTGAGACGCTTTATCACCACAGACGATCATCAAGGCAAACAAGCGCATTGGTATAAATTCTAGGATAGCGACGATCTTGATTGGCGTTGAGCCAAAAGGAGAGAACTGTTTACGGCTTGGTGACCAAGCTCGAGCCAACTCGACAATCAGGCGATACATTAATGCGGCGATACCACCACCGATGGCGTACCAGAACAGCACACAAACCACGTTACGAGCGTAACCCATGATGATAGTTTCTGTAGCGGCTTTGCCTAGGCCTAGTGATGAAAGTGATTCGGTCTGGCGATTGACAATTGGAGCCAGTAACTGACGAGCGGCGGCTTTATCTTCTCGACCAAGTGCTTTGATCAACTGATTAGCCAGCTTTTCATTATTACGCCAATCAATTGCGAGTAATAGCAGTGCTAACTCAAACAGCTGAGATTGCCAAACCAAAGGTTGCAAGGCCAACAGAATAACCAGAGTCGGTAATACCATTAACCCCCAGGCTAATGTGCCCGAGATTAAGCTTTGGGAATAGTTGTGGTTGTTATTAACCTTGCTTGCTAAAAGTTCAGCAAACTTATGCCATAAGGTCGTGGGGTGCGCGGCATGAGGGATAGGTAAGATTAAATGAAAAAGCAGTACTCCCCACATTACAAGGAGCACGCCATTTGCAAATACCTGATCAAACAGTGTTTGCATGTCTAGTCGCTTACTTTAGTAGGGCAACCATTTTGATAACCATTTCAGAAGAGCTTTGTGCTGCTAGCGGCAGGAACTCTTCGAAGCTCATTGGTGATTCTTTGTCTGCAACGTCAGAGATTGCACGAACAACCACGAATGGAACTTGGAATTGGTGACAAGCTTGAGCAATCGCAGAAGCTTCCATCTCTACAGCAACCACTGATGGGAAGTGCTTACGGATGAACTCTTGGCGTTCAGCGGTACAAACAAATGCATCGCCAGTACAGATAAGGCCGCGAACAGCGTGCTTATCTTCCATTTGAGATAGCGCTTGTTCAGCAACTTGCATCAGTTTGTCGTCAGCTTTGAATGCTGCAGGTTGACCTGCCATTTGACCGATTTCGTAACCGAAAGCCGTAACGTCTGCATCGTGGTGACGAACTTCAGTCGAGATAACAACATCGCCAAGGTTCAGTGTTGAATCAAAACCGCCAGCAGAGCCAGTGTTTAGAACGACATCTGGTTGGTATTCGCTTAGTAGGATTGAAGTACCAACTGCTGCTGCTACTTTACCAATGCCTGATTGAAGCAAAACAACGTCAACACCATTTAGCTGACCAGAGAAAAAGGTACAACCGCCTTTATTAACTTCAGTAATGTCTGAAATTGCTGCTTTTAGGATCGCAACTTCTTGCTCCATTGCGCCAATGATGCCGATTTTCATGTGTAGTCTCTTAATAAAAATATTTAAACAGTAGAGCGAAATTGTAGCATGGAAGAGAAGTGTCGAGCGACAGCCCTGAGGCACTTCTCATCCGAATAGCAGCGATTTATCTGCGTATTCTTTTATCTATTTGATTAGGCCTTCGCTTTTTAGGCTTGCGCGAAGTTGTTCAGCACGCTTTCGGTTCACACCAAAATCAGAATGACCAGTACGAGATTCAGAACGCACGATCAGTTTGCCATCGGTGATCTTAAGTTCTAAGTCATCGACAAAGCGCATGATGCGTGATGTGCACTCAACACGCAGGTAATCATCGGTTTTGTTGGCCGTTTTCGCGCCCGGCAAAGTCAAAGCGACTTGCTCAATGGCATCAAGGCTTGCTGAATCGGATAGCTCGTATGCAGCCAAAGCATGTTGTTCACGGTCATCTTGTGTTGATACGCAATTTGGTTTGTCACCACAAGGTGATGATGTTCTGTCTTTCATGTCCGTGATCCCTTGGCTGCAAGCGGTTAAAGTTAAAAGTGATAGCGAGAGGAGAGCGGCTTTTTTCATAGTGTTTCCTATGGCTTGTTTTTAATTCTAATTGTAGTTATCGGAATTGGCTTGTTTGCTGTTTTTTGTTGTGCTTGTGATAAACGTATCTAATTCAAAAAAGGATCCATAATTGGATCCTTTTTTATAGTAACGAACTGAGTAATAAAGGAAGCCCACTCACACTTCTAGGTAATCTAATATCCCTTCAGCGGCTTTGCGGCCTTCATCGATGGCGGTTACCACTAAGTCAGAGCCACGAACCGCGTCGCCACCGGCAAATATTTTGCTGTTGGTGGTTTGGTACTGAAACTCTTGCTGACCAGGCGCTTTAATACGGCCCCATTGATCAAGCTCGACACCGAAAGGTTCTAGCCACTCCATAGCGTGAGGTTGGAAACCAAATGCCATGATAACGGCATCGGCTTCAAGAATGTGCTCACTGCCTGCAACAGGTTCTGGACGGCGACGGCCAGCTTCATCAGGTTCACCCAAAGCGGTTTTCACGACTTTGACGCCAACCACATGACCAGCGCTATTTAGTTCTAAGCCAATAGGTTGGAGGTTGAACTTGAACTTTACACCCTCTTCACGTGCATTCTTCACCTCACGGCGAGAGCCCGGCATATTGGCTTCATCTCGGCGGTAAGCACACACAACATTGGCCGCATGTTGGCGAATCGAGGTTCGTACACAGTCCATCGCGGTATCACCACCACCAAGCACGACCACCTTCTTACCTTGCATATCGATGAATGGGGTTGGGTTTTCTAAATCCATTACCTTGTAGGTGTTAGAGATTAGGAAAGGCAGGGCATCATAAACGCCCGGTGCATCTTCGTTGTCTAAACCTGCACGCATGTTTTTGTAGGTACCGACACCTAGGAATACAGCATCGTAATCATCGACAAGTTGTTGAAGTTGAATGTCTTTGCCAACTTCGGTATTCATTTGAAATTCAACGCCCATCTCGCTAAAGATGCGGCGACGATTTTCCATGATGCCTTTCTCAAGCTTGAACGATGGAATACCAAACGTCAGTAGGCCACCGATCTCTGGGTAACGGTCAAACACAACAGCTTTCACGCCATTGCGAACTAAGATATCAGCCGCCGCAAGGCCTGCTGGCCCCGCACCGATGATCGCGACCTTTTTATCAGTCCACTCAACGTGAGACATGTCAGGCTTCCAACCCATCTCAAAGGCTTTGTCGGTAATGTACTTTTCAATATTGCCTATCGTTACTGCACCGAAATCGTCATTGAGGGTACAAGAGCCCTCACACAAGCGGTCTTGAGGGCAAACTCGACCGCAAACCTCAGGAAGGCTGTTGGTTTGGTGAGACAGTTCAGCGGCTTCGATAATACGCCCTTCATTGGCAAGCTTAAGCCACTGAGGAATATAGTTGTGAACTGGACATTTCCATTCACAGTATGGGTTACCACAATCTAAACAGCGGTCTGCTTGCGCTTTGGCTTGCTGTTTAGTGAAAGGTTCGTAGATCTCTACAAACTCAATTTTACGTATCTTGATTGGTTTCTTCGCTGGATCTACGCGATTCACATCAATAAATTGGTATACATTCTGGCTCATTATTGGCTCCTTCCAATTATTGCGCTTGAACACGAAGTTCAGCTGAGCTGCGGCTTTGGTGGCCGAGCAAGGTGTTGAGATCTGCCGTCTTTGGTTTCACTAGGTAGAACTTTGGAATCCATTCATCAAAGTTCGCCAGAATAGCTTCAGCGTGTACTGAGCCTGTCTCTTCTAAGTGCTCAGCAATTAAGCCACGCAGATGTTCTTGGTGGATATATAAGTCAGACAAAGAAAGCGCCTCAACCGACTCGTTATTCACTCGGCCTTGGAAGTCTTCGTTCTTATCCATGACATAAGCGAAGCCACCCGTCATACCTGCACCGAAGTTAACGCCAGTCGCGCCAAGAATGGCAACAATACCACCGGTCATGTATTCACAGGCGTTGTCACCCGCACCCTCAATCACGGCAACCGTGCCTGAGTTACGTACGCCAAATCGTTCGCCAGCCGTACCAGCAGCAAATAACTTGCCTCCGGTTGCACCATACAAACAGGTGTTACCTATGATGGTTGCTTTGTTACAAGTAAATGCGGTGCCTTGGTGAGGTTTGATAACCACCTTACCGCCAGCCATGCCTTTACCAACATAGTCATTAGCATCACCCGTTAGGTAAAGTTCTACGCCGCCTGCGTTCCAAACAGCAAAGGATTGGCCTGCGGTACCGTCTAGGTACAATTTGATTGGCGATCCAGCCATGCCTTGGTTGCCATATCGCTTAGCAATTTCGCCAGAGATACGTGCGCCTATCGAACGGTCTGTATTAATCACGTTGTAGTAAAGGCTGGTGGACTGTCGTTTCTCAATCGCATAGAGAGCATCATCCAGAATCTGCTGGTTGAGCTGAGCCTTATCAAATGGCGCGTTTGGTTCGGTCCAAAACAGCGGGTGACCTTCCGGAGAGACTGGAGCTTCGAGTATTGAAGATAGATCGAGTTTGCTCTGTTTCGCTGTGAGACCTTGAACGGCTTCAAGTAAATCAGTACGGCCAATCAAGTCGGTAAGTTTTTCTACACCAAGCTCTGCAAGGTATTGGCGAACTTCATCGGCTAGGCCAGTAAAGTAGTTCACCACCATATCTGGCAGGCCTTTGAAGTATTCGCGGCGCAATGTTTCATCTTGAGTCGCGACACCCGTTGCACAGTTGTTGAGATGACAAATTCGTAAGAACTTACAACCCATTGCGACCATTGGTGCGGTACCAAAACCAAAGCTTTCAGCGCCTAAAATCGCACCTTTAATCACATCAAGACCGGTTTTCAGACCACCATCGACTTGCAGACGGATCTTATGACGAAGCCCGTTAGCAACCAATGCTTGCTGGGTTTCTGCTAGCCCTAGTTCCCAAGGACAGCCTGCGTATTTTACTGAGGTCAGTGGGCTCGCTGCGGTACCGCCATCGTAGCCAGAAATAGTGATTAGATCGGCATAGGCTTTTGCTACACCTGTCGCGATAGTACCAACACCCGGTTCGGATACTAACTTCACTGAAACCAAGGCATTAGGGTTAACTTGCTTAAGGTCGAAAATCAGCTGCGCTAGATCCTCGATAGAGTAAATATCGTGGTGTGGAGGAGGGGAAATCAGAGTGACACCTTGAACTGAGTATCTCAGTTTGGCGATTTCTGCCGTGACTTTATGACCCGGTAGCTGACCACCTTCGCCGGGTTTCGCCCCTTGTGCAACTTTGATTTGTAGAACATCCGCATTGGTTAAGTAATGTGGCGTTACACCAAAACGACCAGAGGCAATCTGTTTGATGCGTGAGTTACGGTCGGTACCAAAGCGTCGTGGATCTTCACCGCCTTCACCAGAGTTTGAGTAACCACCTAAGCGATTCATCGCCATGGCCAGCGCTTCATGAGCTTCTGGGCTCAGAGCACCAATCGACATCGCTGCTGAGTCAAAGCGCTTAAAGAGGTCACTGCTCGGCTCTACTTGCTCAAGTGTTAGTGGCTTATCGGCTTTTTTAAGGCTCATTAAGTCACGCAGCATCGCGGCAGGGCGAGCATTTACCTGCTTAGCAAAAGATAGGTAATCCGACGTTTCGCCAGTTTTCACTGCGGTTTGCAGAGTGCCGACCACATCTGGGTTATAGGCGTGGTATTCACCGCCATGGACGTATTTCAGTAAACCACCGTGCTCGATCGGTTTACGCTTGGTCCACGCTTTACGCGATAAGTTATAGATATCTTGTTGGAAATCGCTAAAGCTAGCACCTTGGATTCGTGTGGTAACTCCGCGGAAACAGAGTTCAACAACGTCGGAATGTAGGCCAACGGCTTCGAAAAGTTGCGAACAACGATATGAAGCAATCGTAGAAATACCCATCTTCGACATGATCTTATACAGACCTTTGTTGATGCCGTTCTGGTAGTTCTGCATCGCGGTGCGATAGTCTTTATCTAAAGAGCCATCATCTAACATTTTACCTAATGCTTCATAAGCCAGGTATGGGTAAACCGCGGTCGCACCGAAGCCAAGTAGCACTGCGAATTGGTGTGGGTCTCGAGCAGTTGCTGTCTCAACCACGATGTTGGCATCGCAACGCAGATTGGTATCAGCAAGTCTTGTTTGCACCGCACCAACCAACATGGCTGCAGGGATTGGTAGTTTGCCTTTCTCTAACCCTTTATCCGACAGCACAACTAAAACGGCACCTTCACGGACTTCTTGTTCGGCGCTATCACATACTGCTTTGATTGCTTGTTCAAGGTCTTGATGGTTAGGGTCATAGTGCATGCTGAGAATAACATGACGGTAATGTTTTTGACTTAACTGCAGAAGCTGCTGTATGTCTGAGTAAAGCAGTACTGGTGAATCAAACGTGACACGATAGGCGTGACCGTCTGTCTCACAGAACACATTCATCTCTTTACCAATACTGGTCGCCAAAGACATCACGTGTTTTTCACGCAGTGGATCAATTGGTGGGTTGGTGACCTGTGCAAACTTCTGGCGGAAGTAATCAGTAACCAGACGCTCTTTTGAAGAGAGCACAGCCATCGGCGTATCATCGCCCATTGAACCTACCGCTTCTTGACCCATGTCACCAAGTACACGCAGTACTTGGTCTGATTCCTCGTTGCTCATCGCAAACTGTTTTTGGTAGGTCTTTAGCGTGTCATCGTCAAAGCTACGCTTACCGACTTGGTCATCTTGCAGCGCAGAAAATGGCGTTAACTTGTGAACGTTCTTTTCCATCCACTCTTTATATGGGTGGCGACCTTTGAGGTCATTGTCGATCTCATTAGATTGCCACAGCTTGCCGCGGCGAGTATCTATTACCAGTAGTTCACCTGGACCAACACGGCCTTTTTCTGCAACTTCATCCGGTGCGTAGTTCCAGATACCGACCTCAGATGCCAGTGTGATTAGATTATCTTTGGTAATCACATAACGCGCAGGACGCAGGCCATTTCTATCAAGGTTACATGCGGCGTAACGACCATCTGAAAGTACGATGCCAGCAGGGCCATCCCACGGTTCCATGTGCTTGGAGTTGAAGTCGTAAAAGGCACGCAGATCTGGGTCCATGTCTGGGTGATTTTGCCATGCGGGCGGAACAAGCATACGCATCGCTCGGAACACATCCATACCTCCGGCAAGGAACAGGTCGAGCATGTTATCTAGGCTTGAAGAATCTGAGCCTGTCTCATTCACAAAAGGTGCAGCGGTTTGCAAATCGGGAAGCAGCGGTGAAGAGAATTTATAGGCACGAGCCTTAGCCCACTGTCGGTTACCTTCTATGGTATTAATCTCACCATTGTGCGCCAAATAGCGGAATGGTTGAGCCAGTGGCCAGCGTGGTTGTGTGTTGGTTGAAAAACGCTGGTGGAACAGACATATCGCCGATTCCATACGTAAGTCTGCAAGATCGAGGTAAAATCGCGGAAGATCGGCAGGCATACACAGACCTTTATAGACCATCACCTGTGTTGAAAGGCTACAGATATAGAAATCTTTGTCTTCGGTGATCTGCTTTTCAATTCTGCGACGAGCAATGTATAGGCGTCGTTCGATGTCGCGTTCACGCCAACCTGCAGGTGCTGAGATAAAGACTTGTTGAATGTTGGGGACTGAGTCTTTTGCGATTGGACCTAACACGTCGGTGTTAGTCGGCACAACACGCCAGCCTGCGACGGTGAGTGTCTCTTGAGCGAGCTCTTTATTGACGATGTCTTGCGCGGATTGCGCTTTGATTGGGTCTTGGCTGAAGAAAATCATGCCAACAGCGTATTGCTTGCCGAGGTTAAAGTTATTCTCTTCTGCGATAATTCTGAGGTAAGAGTCTGGTTTCTGCAGTAATAAGCCACAGCCATCTCCGGTTTTACCATCCGCAGCGATACCACCACGGTGTGTCATTCGATCTAGGGCTGAAATAGCAGTTCTTACCAACTTATGACTAGGTTGGCCTTCCATTTGCGCTATTAAACCAAATCCACAGTTGTCTTTTTCAAGACTAGGATCATATAGAGCCATTGCAATTCTCCCTTTTGCTTCTCTGTCATCCAGACAGTAAATGACTAACTATTCATGTACTTGTTGTTTTTTATAAACTGATAGTTTGCTTTAGCCAGTTAAAACGTTATTGGTTGTGTTAACAAAACCGATTGATTTTATTTTCATCAGCTTTACAACGTATAGCTAATTGTGTTTAAGGTCAAGTTCATGGTTAATTATCATGCATAAACGCGATTAGCCACTTAATAATCTAAAATAGTCGATGGATATCAATGAGATATGCAAGATGAATGTTAATGATATTTAACATATACAACAGGGTGTTTTTGAAAACGCCGAAGGCCAGATAGAAAAAAGGCTAGCATTGAGTGCTAGCCAAATATAAAAGTTAGGAAGGGTGTTACTTTTCCTCTAGGCTAACGTCATTGACGCTAGCCCGAGAAATATTATGCGGAAAGCATGAGTGAATCAGCTTTCGCTTCTAAGTTTGAGTTACCCATTAAGAAGTCATCAATAGCAATTGCACATTCACGACCTTCATTAATACAACGTACCACTAGAGACTGACCTGTACGCATATCACCAGCAGCGAAAACGCCTTTCTGGTTAGTTGCGTAACCTTCAGAAGCGACGTTACCGCGCTCGTCCAGTTTAATGTCTAGTTGAGCTAGCACACCTGTTGGCTCTGGGTGTAAGAAACCCATCGCTAGGAATGCCATATCACAAGGGATAACACGTTCTGTGTTCGCCACTTCATCAAAGCTTGGGCGCTCACCAGGTTTCGCATCTTGCCAAACGATGTCAGCAATACGTAGACCCGTCACTTGACCTTGCTCGTTACCGATGAACTCTTTAGTCAAGATGTTCCAGTGACGCTCACAACCTTCTTCGTGAGAAGTCGTTGTTTTCATGATCATTGGGTATTGAGGCCAAGGCATATTTGCAGGACGCTTCTCTGGTGGGATCGGCATGATCTCTACCTGAGTAATGCTTGCTGCTTTATGACGGTTTGAGGTACCTACACAGTCAGAACCCGTATCACCACCACCGATAACCACAATGTGCTTATCTTGAGCGTGAATCTCTTCTGTTTTCAGATCTAGGTCGTTGGCACGACGGTTGTTTTGGCCAAGGAATTCCATCGCAAAATGAACGCCTTTTAGCTCACGACCTGGAATTGGTAGGTCACGAGGAACCGTAGAACCACCTGTTAGCAAGACTACATCAAACTCTTGACGTAGTTGCTGAGCGTTAACATCAACACCGATGTGCTGGTTCACTTTAAACTCAACGCCCGCTTCAGCCATTAGGTTGATCTTACGATCAATCACGTCCATACCCAGTTTGAAGTCTGGGATACCGAAACGCAGTAGGCCGCCAACTTTCTCGTCACGTTCAAATACAGTCACTGAGTGACCTGCACTGTTCAGTTGCTCAGCAGCGGCTAGGCCTGCAGGGCCTGAACCGATAACAGCTACTGTTTTGCCTGTGCGAGAACGAGGTGTTTTAGGTTTTGCGTAGCCTTCACGGTACGCAGTTTCTACAATGGTTTTCTCGATATTACAGATAGTGATTGGGTCTTGGTTGATACCTAGTACACAAGCACTCTCACAAGGAGAAGGACACACACGACCTGTAAATTCAGGGAAGTTATTAGTTGAGCTTAGGATGTTCCAAGCCTCTTCCCAGCTGTCACGGTAAACCGCGTCATTGAATTCTGGGATGATGTTACCAATCGGACAACCGCTGTGACAGAAAGGTACGCCACAGTCCATACAACGAGATGCTTGAGTATTGATCTTGTCACCAAACTCTTCGTTAAGTACGAACTCTTTGTTGTCTTCGATACGAACTGACGGGTCGAGCTTCTTTGGAAGCTCACGACCGTGTTCTAAAAATCCAGTAGGCTTACCCATTATACTGCCTCCACTTCTTCCGTTTGTGCTTGTTGTGCTTCAGCTTTACGCTTCTCAAGAACTGCTTTGTAGTCGCGTGGCATTACTTTAATTAGTGATGCAACACTTGCTTCAAAGTTGTCTAGGAAAGACTGAGCAACTTCACTTCCTGTGAATTCAACGTGCTTGGTTAGCATATCTAGTAGAAGATCTTTATCTTCTTGTTCAATTGGATCTAGGTCTACAAGTTCAGAGTTAAGCTTGGTTTCGAAGTCGCCCGCTTTATCCCAAACATAAGCGACACCGCCACTCATACCCGCAGCAAAGTTACGACCCGTTGAGCCAAGGATAATAGCAACACCGCCAGTCATGTATTCACAACCGTGGTCACCAACGCCTTCAACAACAACCTTCGCGCCTGAGTTACGAACACAGAAACGTTCGCCAGCCATACCGCGAATGAAAGATTCACCTGAGGTCGCGCCGTAGAAACATACGTTACCAACCACGATGTTATCTTCAGCAACGATAGAAGATTTCGCATCTGGGTACAGTACCAAAGTACCGCCCGATAGACCTTTACCCCAGTAATCGTTCGCGTCGCCTTCTACTTCGAACTTAACACCTTTCGCAAGGAACGCACCGAAAGATTGACCAGCACTACCGTGGAACTTAACGTTCATTGGTTGTGGTAAACCTTGGTCTTTGTAAACCTTCGAGATTTCGTTAGACAGCATGGTACCCGCAGAGCGGTCCGTGTTGATGATAGGGAAGGTCGCATTTACGGCTTCGCCTTTCTCAAGTGCAGGAATCGCAGCTTGAATCAACTTACGGTCTAGAACATCTTCTAGGTTGTGGTTTTGTTGTGTTTGGTTGTAGATACCATCTTCTTCACGAGCCTGCTCAATGTGCAGTACAGGTGTTAGATCTAGGTTCTTGTACTTCCAGTGGCCGATGTCGTCACGAACTTTAAGTTTGTGCGATTGACCCACCATCTCATCGATAGAGCGGAATCCAAGTTCAGCCATTACTTCACGTAGGCCTTCAGCCATGTATTGGAAGAAGGTTACTACGTCTTCTACGCGGCCGTCGAAACGCTCACGTAGAGTCTTGTTCTGTGTTGCGATACCAACAGGACATGTATTCTTGTGACACTTACGCATCATGATACAGCCTTCAACAACCAATGCTGCTGTTGCTACGCCCCATTCTTCAGCACCAAGTAGTGTTGCTACTGCAAGGTCACGTGGTGTTTTCATCTGACCATCAGACTGAACAACGATACGGTTACGTAGGCCATTTTTCAGTAGTGTTTGGTGCGTTTCCGCTAGACCAAGCTCCCAAGGCAAACCAGTGTGACGGATAGAAGACATCGGAGATGCACCCGTACCACCATCAAAACCTGCGATAAGTACTACGTCAGCTTTCGCTTTTGCTACACCCGATGCAATCGTACCTACGCCCGCTTCCGATACTAGCTTCACGTTGACACGGCCGTTACGGTTCGCGTTTTTCAGATCGTAGATCAGCTGAGCCAAATCTTCGATTGAGTAGATATCGTGGTGTGGCGGTGGAGAGATAAGACCTACGCCCGGAGTCGAGTGACGCGTTGCGCCGATCCAGTCATCAACCTTATCACCAGGTAGTTGACCACCCTCACCAGGTTTCGCACCTTGAGCCATCTTGATTTGCAGCTCATCAGCGTTAGATAGGTAGTAAGACGTTACACCAAAGCGACCTGAAGCCACTTGTTTGATTGCAGAGCGTTCCCAGTCACCGTTTTCTTTACGTTCGAAACGTGCTGGATCTTCACCACCTTCACCTGAGTTTGATTTCGCGCCAATGCGGTTCATTGCAACAGCCAGTGTTGAGTGAGCCTCGTGCGAGATTGAACCAAAGCTCATTGCGCCAGTAGCGAAACGCTTAAGAATGTTCTCGATTGGTTCTACTTCTGCTAGAGGAATAGAGCCTGCAGGGTTTTTGATGAAATCCAGTTGGCTACGTAGCGTTGCTGCGTTGTCGCCTTGGTCATCGACTGCTTTTGCGTACTTCTTGAACTGACCGTAGTCTTTGTTACGCGTCGATTCTTGAAGTAGAGAAATCGTTTCTGGGTTGAATAGGTGCTTCTCACCACGTTGTTTCCACTGGTAAACACCACCAACATCAAGGATCTGAGCTGGGATTTCACGAGCTGGGTAACCAACACGGTGACGAACCAGTACTTCACGTGCGATATCGTCGATCGTTAGACCTTGGATACGAGAAACAGTACCTGTGAAGTATTTTTCAACCACTGATTTGCTAACACCAAGTGCTTCAAAGATTTGTGCACCGTGGTAAGACTGCAGCGTAGAGATACCCATCTTCGAGAAGATCTTAAGTAGACCGCCGTTAACACCTTTACGGTAGTTATCGAATAACTCACGTGGGTGTACGTTTGGATCTAGCTTCTTCGTACGTTGCAGTTCAACAATCGTTTCAATAACTAGGTATGGGTTAACTGCGTTCGCACCGTAACCGATAAGCGTTGCAAAGTGGTGTGTCTCACGAGCGTCGCCCGTTTCAACCACGATGTCACACTTAGCACGTAGACCTTTACGGATTAGGTGGTGGTGAACCGCGCCAACAGCCAGCATTGCTGGAATAGCGGCATGGTTAGAGTTAACCGCACGGTCAGTTAGTAGGATGATAGAGTAGCCATCAATCACTGCGTCTTCTGCGTATTGGCAGATACGCTTAAGTGCGCGCTCTAATTTACCTTGGTCGCCATTTGCTTGGAATACGATATCCAGCGTCTTCGCTTGAAGGTGCTCGTTATCGATTGCACGCAGTTTTTCTAACTCAGAGTTAGACAGTACTGGAGACTCAAGCTCTACTTTTTGACAGTGTTCAGGTGTTTCAGCAAGTAAGTTCTGATCTTTACCTAGGTAAGTGTTCAGAGACATAACCATACGCTCACGAATCGGGTCGATCGGCGGGTTAGTTACTTGTGCAAACAACTGTTTGAAGTAGTTTGAAAGATGCTGCGATTGATGAGAAAGAATCGCTAGCGGCCAGTCAGCACCCATTGCAGAAAGTGGCTCGTAGCCTGTTTTCGCAAGAGGTAGAATGATTTCGTTAACTTCTTCAGAGCTCACACCAAACGATTGTTGTTTGTGGAGAAGTTTCTCTGGAGAAGGTTGACTAAATTCGTTGCTCGCATCTGGTAGCTTTTTCAAGCTCAGAAGGTTCTCTTCAACCCACTTTTCGTAGGGTTGTGCTTTAGCAATGCTGTCTTTCACTTCTTCATCAGAAATGATGCGGCCTTGCTCAAGGTCAGCAACAAAAATACGACCTGGTTGCAGGCGACCACGGTACTCAACGTTTTCAGGTGCAATCTCAACTACGCCAGATTCAGACGCCATTACTAGGAAATCGTCTTTTGTTACTGTGTAGCGAGAAGGACGCAGACCGTTACGGTCTAGCGTTGCACCTACTTGAACACCATCGGTGAAACATACAGATGCTGGGCCATCCCATGGTTCCATTACGTTCGCGTGGTACTGGTAGAACGCACGACGAGTTGGGTCCATGTTTTTGTTTTCTTGCCATGCTTCCGGGATCATCATCATCAACGCATGTGGCAGAGTACGACCTGAGAGAACAAGTAGCTCAAGTGCCATATCGAAGTTTGATGAATCCGAACTACCTTCCTGACAGATAGGCAGTAGCATGTCGATTTCAGCTTGTGTAAACAGATCCGATTCTAGGATTGCTTCACGCGCTTTCATCCAGTTCAGGTTGCCGCGAACCGTATTGATTTCGCCATTATGCGCGATGTAACGGAAAGGCTGAGCTAGACGCCAACGTGGGAATGTATTGGTAGAGAAGCGAGAGTGTACCAGTGCTAGAGCTGTCACCATTGTTGGGTTTTGCAGGTCTAGGAAGTACTGAGGAACTTGTTCAGTTGTTAGCTGACCTTTGTACACCAATGTCTTGTAAGACATAGAGTTGATGTAGAAGTCATCACCGATATTTGAAACGCTTTCTAGGCATACACGAACCGTGTAGTTACGTAGAACATACAGTTTACGCTCAAGCTCTTCTGGTGTGATACCAGGGCCGCCAGAAATAAATACGTGTTCAAATTGAGGTTCAGTGCTTAGTGGGTCAGCACCAATCATTGAATTGTCAGTTGGAAGTTCACGGTAACCGATCACTTCTAACTCAAGGCGTTGTGCATTGCGTTCTAGAATGTCACGACACTGTGCACGTTTGTGTTCATCTTTAGGGAAAAGTACAACACCAACACCATATTTTTCAAAAGATGGCAGCTTAATTCCAAGCTTTACGGCTTCTTCTAGTAAGAATTCGTGCGGCTTCTGTAGCAGGATACCTGCACCATCACCAGAACACGGATCGCAGCCTTGGCCGCCACGGTGTTCCATACGTGCAAGCATATCGAGTGCTTGAGTTACTACATCATGAGATTTGCGATTCTTTAGATGCGCAACAAAACCGATACCACAAGCGTCATGCTCCAATTCAGGAGTATACAGACCCTGTGAGTTCTGCTCTTGATCTACCATAGATACATCCTTCCAGTTAAATCTAGGCGCAACTTATTTGTATAAAGTCAGCCTTGTCCTTTTATATTTATGGGTCTAAACCTGCCTATGCTGGCGGTTTGAATCCTTTCCGTATCTCGCAGGAAAAGTATTGCGAGAAAAACAATCCTTAGTGATACCTGTTTATTTTTAACCACAAACTAGTGGTTTATATAGGTGGGAGTTAGATATCACCGACTTATTAGCAAGTTTTCGTTGTAAGTAAATACTCAAAAATAGCCAATATGTGTAAGTATCCTACAATTTTGTCTAGGCGAATTGCAATGAAAGTTGACCCATGTAGACCATTTTTTTCGTTTTATTTTGAATTTAATGCCTAACAAATGTGCAACATTAGGCAAATAGAGCCGATTTTTTGCATGTTTATTGATATTTGTTAGGTTGCTCGCAAAAAGCCTTGAGTAAACTAATTGGTCGAATTTTGCAGGGATGTAATTTTTTTTCAAAAAAAGACTGATATTCATTCTTATTTACTTGAGTGCTTTGAAAATATGCAATTACACGAGTTGGTCAATACTATCGGCCAAGACCTTCAACGCCGTTATGGCGAGAAAGTCCACAAGCTGACGCTTCACGGTGGTTTCAGCTGCCCAAACCGAGACGGGACCATTGGTCGTGGAGGCTGTACTTTTTGTAACGTGGCCTCCTTTGCCGATGAACAAACTCAAATTCAAAGTATTGCTGACCAGCTAAAAGATCGTGCGGGTGAGATTGCTCGTGCCAAGAGGTATTTGGCTTACTTTCAGGCGTACACCAGCACTTATGCTGAGGTGCAAGTGCTCAAGAATATGTATGAAGAGGCGCTAAAAGCACCCGGTGCAGAGATCGTTGGTCTTTGTGTTGGCACGCGACCAGACTGTGTGCCTGATGCGGTGTTGGATCTGTTAGCGGGCTACGTTAAACAAGGCTATGAGATTTGGCTCGAGCTTGGCCTGCAAACCGCCAATGATAAAACCCTCAAGCGAATTAACCGCGGCCACGATTTTGCAGTGTATGAAACGATCACCCAACGCGCACGCGCTTTAGGTATCAAGGTATGTACTCACCTGATTGTTGGTTTACCAAAAGAAAATAAAGCGGATAACCTTGAAACCTTAGATAAGGTATTAGCGGTTGGCACCGATGGCATTAAGCTGCACGGCCTTCATATAGTAGAGGGCAGTACCATGGCTAAGGCGTGGAAGGCAGGAAAGCTAGAAGCCCCAAGCCTTGAAGAGTACATCGATATCGCGAGTGAGATCATTCAACGCACGCCTGCGGACGTGGTTTATCACCGTGTTTCTTCAGCGGCGAGACGCCCAACCTTACTTTCTCCTTTATGGTGTGAGAACCGCTGGTTAGCGATGACTGAAATAGGTCGTTCGTTGGATAAAACCGGTGCTCAAGGCATCAAAACGGGCTCTGCATTCGAGTACACGTTGCCTGTTTTAAACGCGGCCAATTAATAGAAATGGGTGACTGTAGGTAACAGCAGATAAAACCAATAAATAGTGGTAACATTTCCCTAACAGATTTTATGGTATAGATTGAGAGTAAATGGAACTGGTAATGACTTGGTTGTGGGACAGGGCGTATGGCTACGGTATTTATATCGTTGTTGTATTGCTGATTGCTCTCATCTGCTGGCATCTCTATTCTCGTTATCAGTCGCATATCGAAACGCTTCTACTTGCTACCCCGTCGCCACTCTACTTTGTTGATGTTCGAAGTGGCGAAATACTCTATGCCAATCGCCAAGCCATGCAGTTGCTTGGTATCCGCCAAATCGGTGTTAATTTTCGCTTTCCTACTGTGGAAAGCGAGAACAGCTTTCGTCACTACTTAACCAACCACATCAACTCTCGAGCCTTCGAGCAGGTCTCCCTGTGGGCGCTTTCTGAATTTGAGTCGTTCAAGATCAACTTGATCGGTCGTAAGATCCATTTTAGAAATAAGCAGGCTTGGATGATTCACGCCTCACCTTATAAAAACACTAACGAAGAACTGTCCCAAGAAGTTCGAGAACTGAATGTTGCTCGTACCGCTTTGGATTCTTTGTCTGAGCTGATCTACGTGAAAGATCAGAAAGGTCAGTTAGTGACGAGTAATCGCTCGTTTAAAAAGTTTTGGCATGGTCGTGCTGAAGAGGGCACCCTGAGTGTTTCTGGTGGAGTATTAAAAGGTCGTGTAAGTGAACGCTCTTGGACTACAGATCAAGATGGAAAAAGCTGCTTGCTTGAAACCTACCAAAGTGTGCTGCTTTCCCAAGATGGAGAAACCATCGGCACGCTCTCTATTAGCCATGATGTGACCGATTGGCATGACATGCAGCAGAAACTGCGTGGCGAGATGGAGAAGCGAAAAGATACCGAAGTGGCACTTGCGCAGCGTGACACCATCTTGCAAAACCTCCTGGAGGCCAGCCCAGACTCGATTGGTATCTTTAATGAAAACATGGTTTATCAAGCGTGTAATAAACCATTTGTGGCTGCGCTGGGTATCTCTGAAGTCAGTGACTTGATCGGTAAACGTTTACAAGATGTGGTGCCACATAGCATCTATACGCGAATATCAGAAACCGATCATCAAGTGCTTCATCAAAGTAAATCACTGCGTTATATCGACAAAGTGGTCTCAAGTGATGGAACATTTATTTGGTATGATGTAGTCAAATCACCGTTTAGAGATCCAGCATCGAGCACTAATGGTGTGTTGATCATGGCGCGTGATATTACAGAGCGTTATCTAGCAGAACAAAAGCTTGAAGAAGCCAACCTTGAACTTGAACGCCTCAGCTTTATGGATAGCCTGACTAAAGTGTCTAACCGACGTCGTTTCGATGAACAGCTCTCTACACTGTGGCATTATCATGTGCGTGAGAAGCTGCCACTGACGATCATGCTATGTGATATCGACTTCTTTAAAGGCTACAACGACTTTTACGGACACCAACAAGGCGATGATGCTTTGATTCAGGTTTCTCAGGCATTTAAGCAGGTGTTGAATCGTTCATCTGATTGTGTGGCTCGTTATGGTGGTGAAGAGTTCGGCTTTATTCTGCCAAATACAACGACCGAAGGTGCTCAGCTGGTGGCGCAGCGTATTCATGATGAAGTCCTAAAATTGGAACTTGCGCATGAGAAGTCGACAGTCTCTGAATTCATCACGGTGAGTATTGGTATTATCTCTTACATTCCTACACCTGATGATGAAATGGAATCGGCTGTTGCCTTGGCTGATAGTGCGTTGTATCAAGCGAAATCAGACGGTCGCAACCGTTCAATGGTGCATCCATACTCAATTCGCTAACGCTATAAAATTGGCAATTTGATTATCCCCGGCTATTTTTGCTTAGTTAGTATTTGTATTGGTTAATTAACCTTCGAAATTACCGCTGAACACTTGCTGCGTGTGATGTAGCTAGCTTACCTCCCATCTTCAAACAGGGTAGAATGTTGCTAGTCTTATCGCATGGAGCGCTAAATGAAACCCATGAAAAATCTTGCCCAGTATTACGTGGATCTACTCGTAAAACTGGGGATTGTCCGCTTTTCTATCTTACTCGCCCTAGCGCTTGTTGCCCTAGCTGTTGTTGTGCAAGTCGGTATCACCCTTGCACTCAAAGGCAATGTTGATGACATCGACATTGTCCGTTCAGTTTTCTTCGGTTTAGTGATCACGCCTTGGGCGGTTTATTTTCTGTCAGTGGTCGTGGACCAGTTGGAAGAATCACGTCAAAGGTTAGCGAAATTGGTCTCTAAACTTGGCGACATGCGTGAGCGAGACCAAGAACTCAACAATAAAATGCAGCTCAATATCGAGAAGCTTAATCAAGAAATTGAAGAGCGTGAAAAAGCGGAAGAAGCGCGCGCAGAAGCAATGCAAGATCTCGAAAACGAGGTGTTCCAGCGCGAGCGTACTCAGCTTGAACTCGCAGAACGTACTGCACTGTTACGCTCGTTTATCGATGCCTCGCCTGACCTTATTTACTACCGTAATGAAGATGGTGTGTTCTCTGGTTGTAACCGTGCGGTTGAAGAGCTCACTGGTAAAACAGAAAAAGAGCTAGTTGGTTTAACTCCTTGGGATGTTTACAGTAAAGAGGTCGCTCAGCAAGTTGTTGAAACCGATAAGAAAGTATTTGCTGACAACCAAGCACTGACTTATGACCAATGGCTTGAATACCCAGATGGCCGCAAGAGTTACTTCGAACTGCGTAAAGTGCCTTTCTACAGCAAAGATGGTCGTCACTTGGGCTTGGTTGGTTTTGGCCGCGATATTACTGAACGTAAAGAGCATCAAGAGTCGTTAGAAAAAGCCAGCCGCGATAAGACCACCTTTATCTCAACTATTAGCCACGAGTTAAGAACGCCGCTCAACGGCATCATTGGCTTGAGCCGCATGCTGCTTGATAGCCAACTGACCACCGAACAGCGCAAGCAGATGCAAACCATCAAGGTGAGCGCGGTGACACTGGGTAATATCTTCAACGATATTATTGATATGGATAAGTTCGACCGCCGTAAGCTTGAACTCTTCCCTACGCCTATTAACTTTGAAGATTTCGTTGTCGAGATCGAAAGTATCTCTGCGTTGATGGCTGAGCAGAAAGGGTTAAGGTTCGATCTAGAAAGATTGTCTGATCTTCCAGCTGCTGTTGAGGTGGATGGTACTCGTCTTAGACAGGTACTGTGGAACCTTGTTAGTAACGCGATGAAGTTCACCAAAGATGGTGGAGTGGTGATGACAGTCAGCGCCGACATTGATGGTGACTTTGCCAACATTACGATGGAAGTGGAAGATACTGGTATTGGTATCCCTGAAAGTGAAATCGAGAAGATCTTCGCGATGTACTATCAGGTGAAATCGGGCACGGACAACTTGCACGCTGTCGGCACGGGTATTGGTCTCGCTGTCTCTCAACAGCTAATTAATATGATGGATGGCCACATTGAAGTCATCAGTGAAGAGGGCTTTGGCAGTACCTTTACGGTTTCGATTCGAGTTCCAGTGAATCACGATACTCAGGCTCTGATCAAAACGCCAAGAAAACAGTCGAATCTTAAGATCTTTATGGTCGAAGACATTGAACTCAATATCACAGTGGCTCGCTCTCTACTTGAAAGCCTTGGCCATGAAGTGACAGTCGTGATGACGGGTAAAGAGGCGCAAATTGCTTTCAATCCTGAAGACTATGATTTGGTGTTGTTGGATATCCAACTGCCAGATATGACGGGTTTCGATATTGCTCAATACTACCGCGAGAAATACAGCCAGCTACCGCCTTTGGTGGCGTTAACTGCGAACGTATTAAACAACAAGCAAGAGTACTTCCAGAAAGGCATGGACGAAGCGATCAGTAAACCTTTGTCGGTTCGAGCTATCCAAGATGTCATCAGTGAACTTATCGAAGATGCACCAGAGGTAATTGAGAAGGTAGCGGGCACCGATAAGGTTGAGAGCATTGATAAAGTCGACGCGAGTAAGCCTTTTCTTTCAGAAATTGATACCACTTTGCTTGATATTGATATGCTAGAGTCTTATGTTGATATTGTTGGATCGAAACCGGTTTTGGATAGCATCGCGATGTTCGAAGATATGATGCCGGAGTATCTGGAAATATTGAACTCCAACATGGTCGCGAAAGATAAAGCCAGTATCGTTTCTGAAGCACATAAGATTAAAGGTGCAGCAGGTTCTATTGGCCTGAAACGCATCCAACAAGTTGCCCAGAAAGCTCAATCTCCAGATATGCCTGCGTGGTGGGAGAACATTTCAGATTGGGTTGATGAGATAAATAACGAATACCAGAATGACATTGAAGTCTTAAAGAGTTGGTTAAACCAAAGGTAGAAGAATAATGAAAAAATTAGCATTCGCCGCATGTGTAGTGGCATTAGCGGGTTGTTCTACGCCACAAGTAGAATGGCAGCAAGATAATCAAGTCGAAGTATCTGCAGCAACAGTTACCATGAAAAGCAACCTTTGGCACAACAAGATGCCAACGATTGGCGAGACTCAAGATAAGACCCTGCATGGTTCTATCTACCTAGAGTCAGACTCACAACTGCCAGCAACGCTTGCGGTTGAGAGTGTTACGGTTAAACAGGGTGCAGACACCTTGTTGGTAACGGCTGACGATCTTGATTTAAGAACACACAGTGAAACTCAATGGGAAGTCGCGTTTGTATGGCAGTTAGAAATCGACAGTGATAAGCCTGTTGATGTAGCGGTGGAACTTAAAGATGGCGAAACCGTGAAGTGGCTAGTAGAGAAAGACGTTAAGGTGGATACGGTTTACTAAAACCTTATCCAATTAAGAACAATAAAAAAGGGAGAATGCGTTGGCATTCTCCCTTTTTAATAACTATTGATGACGCTTCTAATGTTCAAAGTACTTACTGGTGAGTAGTGCTAAATGGTCAGAAGCGCGAATCGAATTAGTCTTCTAGGTCACCACAAAAGCGGTAGCCTTCACCGTGAATCGTTGCAATGATTTCTGGCGTACCAGAAACAGATTCAAAGTGCTTACGAATACGACGGATTGTTACGTCTACAGTACGATCGTGTGGCTTAAGCTCACGGCCTGTCATCTTCTTAAGAAGGTCAGCACGTGTTTGGATCTTACCTGGGTTCTCACAGAAGTGAAGTAGAGCACGGAACTCTGAACGAGGTAGCTTGTAGCCTTCGCCATCTGGGCTAACCAGAGAACGACTGTTGATATCTAGTACCCAACCGTTGAACTCATACTTCTCAACGCTACGCTTCTCTTCTTGAACAGAGCTTGTGCTCATTGAACGGTTCAGAAGGTTGCGTGCACGGATAGTCAGTTCACGAGGGTTGAAAGGCTTAGTGATGTAGTCATCAGCGCCGATCTCTAGGCCAAGGATCTTATCAACTTCATTATCACGACCAGTTAAGAACATAAGCGCTACGTTTGCTTGCTCACGTAGTTCACGCGCAAGTAGTAGGCCATTCTTACCTGGAAGGTTGATGTCCATAATTACAAGGTTAACTTGGTTGTCAGATAGCACTTGGTGCATCTCTTCACCGTCGCTAGCCTCAAAAACAGCATATCCCTCTGCTTCAAAAATACTCTTTAGAGTGTTACGAGTTACTTGCTCATCTTCAACGATAAGAATCTGCGGGGTTTGCATTTGGCGGTACCTAAATTTGTGACGAAACTGTGCTAATAGAATAAATTCTAGGCAAAAACATAACATACAGGTAATGTATTTTTGATGATAACTTAAAGTTTTCAAAAAAACACTTACTTCCAGCTATCTGCCTTCCTTGAAGTATTGCCCAATAACGTAGATCCAGTACGCCTTTCAATCATTCTTTTAGTGATTGGAGTGGATTCTATAATGTTAACAGCATGCTAACAACGCGAGAATGTTAATTCCATTCACTTTGTTGATTTACATCAATTGCCGTATCGCAACAAACTTTAATAGTATGGCTACAACTTAACCAATGTTATGGTGACTATTTAGCACCAAAACAAGAATGATTATTCGAGATGCTTCGCACATCTTGCCTGCTAAAGACCGGATTATGAACCAAGGAAGCTGAAAGCTGTCTTAAGAGTCTAGTAGATAAATATGCTCAATCAACTTTTATTGAGTAATAAATTGAGCATAGAACAATGAAAACAAAGGATTAATTTTAATAACATATAAAAGCATAGAGGCTAGCCTGACATAACCGGTAACGCCTTACTCACGGAGGATATATGCACGATATAACACCCGACTTGTGTGATGAGTTTGAAAGCGAAGTCACCCTACTGAACATGCCATTGCAGAACTTCGGCCAACGTGGTGCGTTCTTTGGAAAAATTGTAACAGTTCGTTGTTATCACGATAATTCCAAGGTTCGCGAGGTTTTAGAGACCGACGGCTGTGGCAAAGTGCTTGTCGTTGACGGAAATGGCTCATGCCAGAAGGCGCTGCTTGGCGATCAACTCGCTATTCTCGCGATAGAAAACGGTTGGGAAGGCGTGATTGTAAACGGTGCGGTGCGTGATGTAGGCATGATGTCGCAAATGGACCTTGGCGTTCAGGCGTTAGGTGCATCGCCATTCAAAACAGAGAAACGCGGTGTCGGCCAAGTGAATGTGACACTCTCTATACATAATCAACTGATTCAGCCTGGTGACTATATTTATGCCGATTGGAATGGCGTGTTAATTTCATCTGAGCTGTTAATTGAATCGTAACTGATTCAAATTGAATGCCGTTGATAGATTAGAACGGGGAATGGTTTGTGATGTGCTAAAAGTTTGGATCTCAATCCGCACTAATCTGTTAATAAAGAACAAGCTAAAGAGACTAAAAGCGAAACCCTAGTCCCACTTCAACACCTTGCTGCCACTCTTCATAATCAAGGGTGGCATGCAAATCTAGGTTATCTGTTAGTTGCACTCGGCTGGAAACCTCTGCGGCTACCGATTTCTCATTGTCTTCGGTCTCGTCTTTATAGGTGTGTAGAGAACTGTTAAAAGAGACTCTTTCTGAGAACTGATAACTGACACCACTCAAGAATCCACTTTCCTGTTTCAGTGCCGCACTATTGATACGTGTACCGACGTAAAGATCCACATCTGAAAACAAGCTATAAGAGTAGCCACTGTCTATCTTCCAAGTATCGAAGCTTTCACTCGACGCGTTTTGTGTGGAGATAAAGAATTTATGAGAAGAACTATCGATTTGGCTGGGTAGTATAGGCAAGCGGTTCGCTGAACAAACAACAGGCGTAGCAAACGCTAAAAGAATAAGTAATCTCTTCATTTCCCACTCCTGATGTCATTATTATTGTTCTTCGAACGTTATCGTTCAATTAAAGCACAGAACTTGTACGTTCGCTGCACAATCGATATAGCATTTCGTTATGACTATATATGCAATTGATCACTCTTGCCTGTTCAATGAGTAAATCCAGTATCTTAAGTGAAGGTTTATACAGGGTGTTTTATCCCTTAAATGACGGTTTGCTCTGAAAAACGGTGCGAATGTAAAAAAAACGCAACTTTTCATTGACGTCCAGTGGTAAAAATTGATACACGTAGAGTAAAGCACAAGCAGAGAATTTGATATGCAGCACGTAAGCCACCTAGTAATGACCACAACCATTATTATTACCGACATTAACATTGTTGGGGCAGGCTGCTAAGTAACGGATTTTAAAAAAAAGGCCTGTATCCAACAAGATACAGGCCTTTTTTTGTACCATTTTTATGACTTATGGAGAAAGGGATGCGCGTTTTAAAGTTTGGAGGTTCATCATTAGCTGATGCAGATCGTTTTTTACGAGCGGCTGATATCATCGCTAATAATGCCCAGCAAGAAGAGCTAGCCGTTGTACTATCGGCTCCAGGAAAAACAACCAATAAGTTGGTCGCTGTTATTGAAGCTGCACTGAAAAATGGTGAAGCTGACGCACAGATTACAGAGATCGAATCTTCATTTAACACACTGTTTGCAGAGATCAAAGCGGTCGTGCCTTCTATCGATGGTGCCGCGTTTCAAGAGCAGGTGGATACCTCTCTTGCTCAGCTAAAGCAGTTCGTGAATGGCATCAACCTACTTGGTATGTGCCCGAACCACGTTAATGCTCGCATCATCAGTAAAGGTGAGCGAATCTCAATCCAGTTGATGAAAGCGGTACTTGAAGCGAAAGGCCAACCAGCAAGCCTGATTGACCCAGTTCAATACCTATACGCTAAAGGTGATCACCTTGAAGCTATGGTCGATGTGGACGTTTCAACTCAGAACTTCCGTCAGTCGCCACTGCCTAAAGGTCACGTAAATATCATGCCGGGCTTTACGGCTGGTAACGATAAAGGTGAGCTAGTCACACTCGGCCGTAACGGCTCTGATTATTCAGCTGCAGTGCTAGCAGCGTGTCTACGTGCTGATTGCTGTGAGATCTGGACAGATGTAGACGGCGTTTACAACTGTGACCCGCGTTTAGTGGATGATGCTCGTCTTCTTAAGTCATTAAGCTACCAAGAAGCGATGGAGCTTTCTTACTTTGGCGCTTCGGTTCTACACCCGAAAACTATCGCGCCTATCGCACAATTCCATATTCCTTGCCTAATCAAAAACAGCTTCAACCCACAGGGTGCAGGTACTTTGATCGGCCAAGACACTGGCGAAGATAACCTAGCAATCAAAGGCATCACTACGCTAAGTGACCTAACGATGGTTAACGTATCAGGCCCAGGTATGAAGGGCATGGTTGGTATGGCGAGTCGTGTATTCGGCGCGATGTCTTCTGCCGGCGTTTCTATCGTCCTTATTACTCAATCTTCTTCAGAGTACAGCATCAGCTTCTGTATTGAATCTGCTGATAAAGTGAAAGCGAAGCAAGTGCTATCAGATGCGTTTGAACTTGAGCTGAAAGATGGCCTATTAGAGCCTGTTGAGTTCATGGACGATGTCGCGATTGTTACGCTAGTGGGTGACGGTATGCGCACTTCACGTGGCGTGGCGTCTCAATTCTTCTCTTCTTTAGCTGAAGTGAACGTCAACATCGTTGCTATCGCGCAAGGTTCTTCTGAACGTGCGATCTCTGCGGTTATCCCTGAAGACAAAATCTCTGAAGCGATCAAAGCGTGTCACGAGAACCTATTTAATTCTAAGCACTTCCTTGACGTATTCGTTGTTGGTGTTGGTGGTGTTGGTGGTGAGCTTGTTGACCAGATCCAACGTCAACAAGGCAAACTGGCTGAAAAAGGCATCGTGATTCGCGTATGTGGTTTAGCAAACAGCAAAGGCTTGTTGCTAGATAGCGATGGTCTACCGCTAGAGCAGTGGCGTGATCGCATGTCGAGCGCGACAGAAGAGTTTAGCTTAGCGCGCTTAAATGCACTTGTTCAACGTAACCACATCATCAATCCAGTATTGGTTGACTGTACGTCTAGCGAAGGCATTGCGGCGCAATACGCTGATTTCCTAGCGGCTGGTTTCCACGTGGTAACACCAAATAAGAAAGCAAATACAGCGAGCATGGCTTACTACCATCAGCTTCGTGAAGTTGCACGTAATTCACGTCGTAAGTTGATGTACGAGACAACAGTAGGCGCAGGTCTACCGGTCATCGAAAACCTACAGAACCTAATCTCTGCGGGTGATGAACTTGAGAAATTCAACGGCATTCTTTCTGGTTCACTGTCTTACATCTTCGGTAAGCTTGATGAAGGTATGACACTCAGTCAAGCAACCAATATTGCTAAAGATAACGGCTTCACTGAGCCGGATCCTCGTGATGATCTGTCTGGTATGGACGTTGCGCGTAAGCTGCTTATTCTTGCTCGTGAAGCGGGCATGGCACTTGAGCTTGAAGATGTTGAAGTTGACCAAGCATTGCCACCGGGTTTTGATGATTCAGGCACGGTTGAAGAGTTTATGGCTCGCCTACCAGAAGCGGATGCTTACTTCAAAGAGCAGTCAGCTATCGCAGCAGAAGAAGGTAAAGTACTTCGTTATGTGGGTGAAATCGCTGAAGGTAAGTGTAAGGTTCGTATCGCTGCTGTTGATGGCGACGACCCAATGTTCAAGATTAAAGATGGCGAGAACGCATTAGCATTCTACAGCCGTTACTACCAACCAATCCCTCTAGTACTGCGTGGCTACGGCGCGGGTACTGAAGTAACAGCTGCTGGCGTATTCTCTGATGTGATGCGTACTCTTGGTTGGAAATTAGGAGTTTAAGAATGAGTTCAAGTGATATGGATGTTGTCGTTTATGCTCCTGCATCAATCGGTAATGTCAGTGTAGGGTTTGATGTGTTGGGGGCCGCTGTGTCTCCAGTGGATGGCACGTTGCTAGGTGACCGAGTTATGGTTAAAGCCGATGATGAACCATTCTCACTTAAAACTGCAGGCAGCTTTGTTTCTAAGCTACCAACTGAAGCAAAAGAAAACATCGTTTACGACTGCTGGGTGGTGTTCTCGAGAGAGCTTGATAAAAAAGGCGTTACGCTAAAGCCTTTAGAAATGACACTAGAAAAGAACATGCCTATCGGTTCAGGTTTGGGTTCTAGTGCATGTTCAATCGTCGCGGCACTGGATGCGCTAAACCGTTTTCACGGTCAGCCCCTGAATGAAACTGAACTGCTTGCTCTGATGGGTGAAATGGAAGGCAAGATTTCAGGTGGTATCCACTACGATAACGTTGCGCCATGTTACCTTGGTGGTGTGCAGCTCATGCTTGAAGAGCTAGGCATCATCAGCCAAGAAGTACCGTGTTTTGACGACTGGTACTGGGTAATGGCTTATCCGGGTATTAAGGTTTCAACGGCTGAAGCGAGAGAGATCCTACCATCTCAATATCGTCGTCAGGATATTATTGCTCATGGTCGTCACTTAGCGGGCTTTATCCACGCGTGTCATTCAGGTCAACCTGAACTGGCGGCGAAGATGATCAAAGACGTGATCGCTGAACCATATCGTGAGAAACTGCTTCCAGGGTTTGCTGATGCTCGTAAATACGCGCTGTCAGCTGGGGCACTGGCTACTGGTATTTCTGGTAGTGGTCCAACTCTATTTAGCATTTGCAAAGCACAAGATGTCGCCGAGCGTGTTGCACGCTGGTTAGAACAAAATTACGTACAAAATGAAGAAGGATTCGTTCACGTTTGTCGCCTAGATAAGCAGGGTTCGATCGTTACAGGAAGTGAGTTATGAAACTGTACAACATCAAAGAAAATGATGAACAAGTCTCTTTTGGCCAAGCCGTTCGTCAAGGCTTAGGCCGTAATCAAGGTCTATTTTTCCCATCTGAACTGCCAAAGTTTGATGATATCGATGCGCTGCTAGCAGAGGACTTTGTCCCTCGTAGCTCAAAGATTCTGTCAGCATTGATTGGTGATGAATTACCAAAAGAACAGATCGACCAAATGGTGGATGCAGCGTTCCAATTCCCTGCACCAATCAACCAAGTAAAAGACGGCGTTTACGCGCTTGAGCTTTTCCACGGTCCAACACTGGCGTTTAAAGATTTCGGTGGCCGCTTTATGGCTCAATCTTTAGCAGCTGTTTCTGATGGTGGTCAAATCACTATCTTAACGGCAACATCAGGTGATACTGGTGCGGCGGTTGCGCATGCTTTCTACGGCATGGAAGACATCAATGTTGTGATTCTTTACCCGAAAGGCAAGATCAGCCCACTGCAAGAGAAGCTGTTCTGTACGCTTGGCAAGAACATCCACACTGTGGCGATTGATGGTGACTTTGATGCGTGTCAGGCTCTAGTTAAAGACTCATTTGATGACGCTGAACTGCGTAAAGAGATCGGTCTTAATTCGGCAAACTCGATCAACATCAGCCGTTTAATGGCTCAGATCTGTTACTACTTTGAGGCGGCTTCTCAGCTGACTAAAGAGCAACGTGAAAACCTCGTTATCTCTGTACCAAGTGGTAACTTTGGTAACCTAACAGCTGGTCTATTGGCTAAAGCGCTAGGTCTACCTGTTAAGCGTTTTATCGCAGCAACTAACGAAAATGACACTGTTCCTCGTTACCTAGAAACAGGTCAATGGGATCCAAAACCGACTGTTGCGACAACATCGAACGCGATGGACGTAAGCCAACCAAACAACTGGCCTCGTATCGAAGAGCTTTGCCAACTGAAAGGTTGGGGCTTAGATACACTAGGCAAAGGTAAAGTATCTGACGAGCAGAGCGCTGAGTCAGTTCGCGACCTAAAAGCACAAGGTTACCTATGTGAACCACATGGTGCGATTGCTTACCGTCTACTGGAAGAGCAACTGCAAGAGAACGAAACTGGCTTGTTCCTGTGTACAGCACACCCAGCGAAATTCAAAGAAGTGGTTGATGACATCCTAGGTTCTGATATCGAACTGCCTGGCCCGCTAGCAAAACACGCGGCGATGGAATTGTTGTCTGAAGATCTTGATAACGATTTTGAAGCGCTAAAAGCTGTGCTTCGTCGAGTTCAACCGTAACGTCCATTTGTTTTTCGAACAAATAAAAACGGCGCTCAATGAGCGCCGTTTTTGTATTCTAATTTAAGCTCTAAAAATTATAGAGACTCAGTGAACGTACGTGCGATAACGTCACGTTGCTGTTCAGTTGTTAGAGAGTTGAAACGTACAGCGTAACCCGATACACGGATAGTTAGCTGTGGGTAGTTCTCTGGGTGAGCAACTGCGTCTTCTAGCGTTTCACGCTTAAGAACGTTAACGTTTAGGTGTTGACCACCTTCGATGCGTGGTGCTGCTTCGATTGCAACTTCACGGCTTTCGTACTCGCCTAGGTCTGCAGCTGAGATAACTTGGTCAGCTTCGAAACCTGCAGTAGCAACAACACAACGAGCTTCATTCTTCTCGCTATCTAGTAGCCAGATTGAGTTTAGTAGGTCATCGTTTGCTGCTTTAGTAATTTGAATACCTTGGATCATAACTATCTCCTAGTCCACTGAATGTGGTTTGATTATGGTGTTAACTTTCGATTTTTATTGAGCTGGGTAATATATACCTAATATTAGTAAGGTTAACATTGATTCAAGTCAAAAAACAACCAAAAACCATATTTTCACAAAGGTGATTATATTGAGGTAAATCAATAAAACCTTTAAAAACAAAGTAATTACAAAATATTTTAAAGTATAAAAAATATTTAACAGTCATATTTGTTGTAAGTTTACTACATTTGTTGTGTTTTTATTGAACTACAACCGATACGACCCTTTATTTATTAAGCATTCTGAAAGTGTAAAGTGATTTAATGACAAACAATAATTCATCCTCAAAACCGGAAACAAATATTAAGTTTATTGGCGCTCATGTGTCGGCTGCTGGTGGTGTTGATCAGGCGCCTATGCGTGCACGTGAAATAGGTGCCAATGCGTTTGCACTGTTTACCAAGAACCAGAGACAGTGGGCGGCAAAACCACTAGAAGCGAAAACCATTAGTGCCTTTAAAGCCAATTGCAAAATGTTGGGCTACGGTGCTGAGCACATTCTTCCTCATGACTCCTACCTGATTAACCTAGGAGCGCCAGAAGAAGAGAAGCTAGAGAAATCACGCGCGGCTTTTATTGATGAAATGGAGCGTTGTAATCAACTTGGACTAACGCTTTTGAATTTTCATCCTGGGAGTCATTTAAAGAAAATCTCAGAAAGCGAATGTTTGGCGAAGATCGCTGAATCGATCAACCTAGCTCATCAAGCGGTACCTGACGTAATCGCAGTGATCGAGAATACGTCTGGGCAGGGCACTAATCTGGGTTGGAAGTTTGAACATCTAGCCGAGATTATCGAGCAGGTAGAAGATAAGTCACGTGTGGGTGTGTGCTTAGACACCTGCCATACGTTTACTGCTGGCTATGACTTACGTACAAAAGAGGCGTGTGAGCATACTTTTGCTGAGTTCGACCGCATCGTGGGTATGCACTATCTAAGAGCAATGCACATCAATGATTCAAAAGCTGAGTTCGCGAGCCGAGTTGATCGACACCATTCTTTAGGAAAAGGCGAAATTGGCTGGGATTGTTTTGAGTATATTGCCTCTGATTCTCGCTTTAATGGTATCCCTCTTATCTTGGAAACCATTGATTCGACGATCTGGAAAGAGGAAATTCAACAACTTAGAATGTTTCATCGCTCAGCAACGCTAGCGAGCGAACAAGCGTAATAATAGAGGGGGAAATTTATTTCCGTCTATTTCTAAAAATTGGCACCTTTCTTTCATAGTATTAAAGTGAATATGTAGTTCACGATGTCTTAGAGGAGGTGCCTTTATGTATTCAATCACCCAAACTTCAACTATTGCTGTCGCACGCCGTTTACCTACACCAAACCGTCACGTGCATAACCACGGCCACCATCGTACACAGCAGAAAAGTGGTTAATCGAGATAAGCACAACTTGAACTGATTATTATGATTCATCAACAAGTGAACCCTACACATCATGTTTATTGATAGCTGTATGAGGTATAACTAGAGCCTTATTTAGGACAGTTAGCCGATACAGCTATTTTTTTGTCTGGCGAAAGCCGCTAGAAACCTTGATGATTGGGAAGTAAAACGATGACCGCACCAAAGACTTGGGAATCCATTATTAATGATGAACGTGATAAAGAGTACTTTCAGAGTGTCCTCGCGTTTGTTGAACAGCAACGTAATAGTGGTAAAACCGTCTACCCGCCACAAGAACAGGTGTTCAGTGCCTTTGATATGACGCCTTTCGAATCCGTGCGAGTGGTTATCTTAGGGCAAGATCCTTATCACGGTGCTAACCAAGCTCACGGCTTAGCATTCTCAGTGCTTCCTGGTGTGAAAATCCCACCTTCTCTACGCAATATGTACAAAGAGCTTGCACAAGATATAGAGGGCTTTGAGATTCCTAGTCATGGTTATCTCGATTCTTGGGCATCGCAAGGGGTGTTGATGTTGAACACAGTCCTTACAGTCGAAGAGGCAAAAGCACACTCACATGCTAAGTGTGGCTGGGAAACCTTTACCGATGCCATTATTGCTGAGCTCAATCAGCGCTCTGAACCGATCATCTTTTTGTTGTGGGGCGCACACGCCCAGAAGAAAGGTCAAGCGATTGATGACGACAAGCATCATGTGTTGGTTGCACCTCACCCATCGCCATTATCGGCACGCCGTGGATTCTTCGGTTGTCAGCATTTCTCTACAACCAACAAGCTGCTTTCTTCTATGGATCAACAACCTATTGACTGGCGTTTACCAACAGAAGTGTAGGTTGGTGGTTTTCTGAGCAGGGTCAAATCATAAATCAGCATATTCGTATACACTTATAAGTAGTAGGTGTAATGGAGTGCAATACTATGATGATTGAAAGGATAAGACGAGAGCATGGCTATATGGCTCGTTTACTCGCGATACTCAACAGTAAGTTAGAGTTTCTGAAACAGGAGCGAGAAATAAACTATAGCCTGATCGCAGAGGTGGTTCATTACCTTATGAACCATTCAGACAAAGTGCATCACCCTAAAGAAGACGTCATTTATCGCTACTATCTTAAGCAATATGGCAGCGAGCAAGCGATTGAAGACTTGGAGTTAGAGCATCAATTGCTTTCTGAGAAAACGGCGGACTTTTTAGGTTTGGTCGATATGATCCTTCAAGATGCGGTGGTTCCTCAGCAAGTCTTTATTGAGCAGCTTGAAGCGTTTGTTAAGGCTCAGCGAAAGCACATGGAATATGAAGAGAAGCATGTGCTACCCATGATTGTTGAGGCGTTCACGGTGAAAGATTGGCAAGAAGTGGAGTCTCAATGGCTTCAACCGGAAGATGACCCTGTTTTTGGAGAGACCATCGCCGATCAATATCGCCAACTCGCGGCTCGGGTTCGACAAAATGAACAAGAGTGTGTTTAGCCCGTTGTAATGTTGAGGTGCACCTATTTTAGGTGTCCTCTATATTAGAGGGTTGGTTTCCAAATGGCGCTTTGAGCGGATTAACTACCTCAAAAAATAAAAAAGGCACCTATATAGGTGCCTTTTGCTATCTGATTTCTTATCGTGCTGATTAAAGTTTTATATCGTCAAGGCTAAAATCAAGACCTAGGTTCATCTCTCTCAGCTCTTTCTCAAGCTGCCTACGATCGTTGATGGCTTCGATTTCACGCCACTTACGCTTGAGTGGTTTCGAGCGTGATTTTTGAGTTACACGAGGCATTTCTAGTTCTGATACTTCATCGAATTGAAAGCTATCCATAAGCCATATCTCCTTCCGTGGGACTAGTTCTTACGAACCAATAAATATCATATTTAGGTTCACAATAACTTTGATTTGTTTCTCATTTGTTTCAAATCCATGAAGCTTTTGTTCTATTTTCTTATGCATGCTCACACATTGTGAGAATTATTATGTATAAAAAATAGGCAAACAAACCTAAGTAAACGATTAAATTGGGGGTTATTGAATGTTAATTCATTGTGCGAATGGAATAGCGTTTTGACTACAATGCATTGAAGTGCACATGGTACCGTGCGGTATAGGGATCTCATTGGCCTAGAAAAAAACGAAGATCTTCACTATACCTTGTAAAACCTAGGCTGACGTCATTTTTATAGGATGGTGTTCTTGTTGGGGTAGTGCCGTGGCTGTTGTTGATATTATGTCCCGATAATGTGACTTTTATTGGGCTGCATTGTTGAAAGTTGTGTTAACAAAAGGTGTGTTATTAGTGAAATGTCATTTTAATATAAGTGTATTTGCATATTGATTTTTAGGCCGTCTCGCTGCATTATCCGCCCGTCAAAAAATACACTGATACGTAAAATGGATGCATGAAGCGACATTTACAGTCTCAATCGCCGCAAGAATATAACAAGAGTGCCGACACAACATTGACAGAGGCATAGGCGATTAAGAGGAAGGCTAGGAAGCATGATCGGTGCTTAAACTCAATTACGAGGTTCACGTGACAGACTTAATCAATTTGATGAACGATCTCCTTTGGGGATCTATCTTAGTTTACTTACTGGTTGGTGTGGGTATCTACTTCACTGTACGACTAGGCTTCATTCAATTCCGCCATTTCGGCCACATGTTCTCTGTTCTTAGAAACAGCCGTAAAGCAGACAGTGCTGGTATCTCTTCTTTCCAAGCTCTTTGTACTAGTCTCGCTGCTCGTGTAGGTACGGGTAACATGGCAGGTGTTGCTGTAGCACTAACCGCTGGTGGCCCTGGTGCTATCTTCTGGATGTGGCTAATCGCAATGCTAGGTATGGCAACATCGTTTGCAGAAAGCACACTGGCACAGCTATACAAAACGCGTGATAACGACGGTAACTACCGCGGCGGCCCTGCATACTACATGGAGAAAGGCCTAGGCATGCGTTGGATGGGGGTTCTATTCTCTATCTTCCTCATCATTGCATTTGGTCTTGTATTCAACGCGGTTCAAGCGAACGCGATTGCAAGCGCAATGAATACGGCATTCGACCTTGAGCGTAGCTACGTTGGTGTTGGTATCGTAATCATCTCTGCGTTCGTTATCTTCGGTGGTATCCGTAAGATTGCACGCACAGCAGAAATCATCGTTCCAATCATGGCATTGGCTTACCTAGCGATCGCTATGTACGTGATGTTCGCGAACATCGAGAAAGTGCCTGAAGTACTGGCTCTTATCTTCAAGAGTGCATTCGGTCTGCAAGAAGCAGCAGCGGGTGGCCTAGGTTACGCAATCGCACAAGCGATGATTAACGGCATCAAACGTGGTTTGTTCTCGAACGAAGCGGGTATGGGTTCTGCGCCAAACGCAGCAGCTTCTGCTACGCCTTACCCACCGCACCCAGCATCACAAGGTTACGTGCAAATGCTAGGCGTGTTCATGGATACCATTGTTATCTGTTCAGCAACAGTCGCAATCATCCTGATGTCTGGTGAGTATGTACCACACGGTGAAGTAACGGGTATCGAACTAACGCAACGTGCACTAACAGCACAAGTGGGCGAATGGGGCGGCATTTTTGTAGCGGTAGCGATTTTCTTCTTCGCTTTCACTTCAATCATTGCAAACTACTCGTACGCTGAAACGAACCTTATCTTCCTTGAGCACAACAACAAGAAGGGCCTAGTGCTGTTCCGTATCGTTGTTCTGGGTATGGTTATGTTCGGTTCTCTAGCGACGTTACCAACGGTATGGGCACTGGCTGACGTATCGATGGGCCTAATGGCGATTGTTAACTTGGTGGCGATTATCCTGCTATCAGGTATCGTGATTAAGCTAGCGAAAGACTACAACCGCCAACTAGACGCGGGTAAAGTACCAACATTCGATTCGAATGACTTCCCAGAGCTTAAGTCTCAGCTGGAAGACGGTATTTGGGACAACAACAAGAAGTAATCTTGTTGGAGCGATAAACGGCTCATCCTAAAGTGATTAGAAAGGCTAAGGTTTCGACCTTAGCCTTTTTGTTTGCCTGTCATTTTTCTCATTCTGTCTATCAAAGCTTATTCTCCCTATCGAAGCTCATTCTCCCTATCAAAGTAATAGGAAGAGTCATAAAGACAAGTTGATGTTTTTTCTATACTCTAGCAGCATCCAGTTAGATAACCGATTAGGGTAAAGTTATGTTAGTTGTCGTTTCTCCAGCCAAAACACTTGATTACGAATCACCATTAGCGACGGAACGCTTTAGTCAGCCTGAGTTTGTTGAACACTCTGCTGAGCTGATTGAAGAGTGCCGCAAACTGACGCCAGTAGATATTTCTGCACTGATGAAAGTCAGCGATAAAATCGCAGGGTTGAACGTAGCGCGCTTTGAGCAGTGGAGCGAGACCTTTACCCAAGACAACGCACGCCAAGCAATCCTAGCCTTTAAAGGCGATGTATACACTGGCCTAGACGCTGAAACGCTATCGGATGAAGATTTTGACTACGCACAAGACCACCTGCGCATGCTTTCTGGGTTATATGGCTTGCTTAAGCCATTAGATTTGATGCAGCCATACCGCCTAGAGATGGGTACACGCTTAGCCAATGCTCGTGGTACTAACTTGTACCAGTTCTGGGGCAACATCATCACAGACAAGCTGAATGAAGCGTTGAATGCTCAAGGCGACAATGTGTTGATCAACTTGGCGTCTAACGAATACTTTAAAGCCGTGAAGCCGAAGAACTTGGATGGCCAAGTGATTACCCCTGTATTCAAAGACTGCAAGAACGGTCAGTACAAGGTGATCAGTTTCTACGCGAAGAAAGCGCGTGGCATGATGGCTCGCTACATCATCGAGAACAAGATCGATTCGGTTGAGGCGCTGACCCAGTTTGATACGGCGGGCTACTACTTCGTTGAAGAAGAGTCGAACGCGAAAGAGCTTGTCTTTAAGCGCGAAGAGCAAAACTAGTAGTCCTTGGCTAACGAGTAGCTCTCGGTTTTAGCCTGATAACAGACCAGATAGAGAAAAGCCCCATACAGCGAACTGCATGGGGCTTTTTTATTGAATCGTTGAAGCTGGTAGATTACTTCTTCTTTGCTGCTTTCTTTTTCTTCGCGATTTTTTTCTTCTTCGCGATTTTTTGTTTCTCTACCGCTTTCTTATCTTCTTTCTTCGGCTTCTTCTTCTTAGTCACGGCCGCTTTCTTATGCGTAGGGCGCATGCCTTCAATAAAGCGTTCTTTGATTGGTTCGTCTGTGTAACGAGCCACACGCTCAATCATTAGTTGATCGTGCGCTTCAATGATAGAAACCGCGTTACCTTTTTTACCAGCACGAGCAGTACGGCCAATACGGTGTAGGTATACGTCAGCAGTACGTGGCATGTCGTAGTTGATTACGTGGCTTACGTCTGGAAGGTCGATACCACGAGCAGCAACGTCAGTCGCTAGTAGTACGTTTACAGAGCCGTCACGGAAACGAGCAATCGCGTTGTTACGACGATCTTGAGGCATTTCACCTTGGATCCACGCACATGGAATTTGCGCGCTTTCAAGTTGAGCTCGTAGATCACCTAGACGATCACGCGTCTTCAAGAATACGATGCTGCGCTCAGCTTGCTCTGTGATGACGTGCTTTAGGATGTTCAGCTTGTGCTCTGCTGTGTCTGCACGGTGGTACCACTGAGTGATCTTCTTACGCTCACGAAGTGATGATTTCGCATCGATCTCCGCTGGGTTTTTCAGTAGATCTTCAGTGAAGCCTTCAATGCCTTTACCTTCTAGCGTTGCTGAGAACAGTAAAGTTTGTTTACGCCAGCGACACTCTGCAGACAGACGGTCAACAACAGGACCAAAGCCCATGTCTAGCATGCGGTCGGCTTCATCTAGAACCAGCCATTCAATCGCACGACAGTCAAAACGCTCGCCTTCAATGTATTCCATCAAACGGCCAGGTGTTGCTACTACGATATCTTGAGTGGTACTTAAGATATCTGCGTGCTCTTGGTACATCACACCGCCCGTGATCGTGAAGATATTTAGGCTGGTGTATTTAGCAAGCTCACGTGCTTGTTCGGTGATCTGCATTGCTAGCTCACGCGTTGGCGTCAGGATAAGCATACGTGCAGGGCCAGATTTCTTACGTGGGAAATCCAGTAGGTATTGCAGTGCTGGCAATACAAATGATGCTGTTTTACCAGTACCTGTTGGCGCAGAAGCCAAAACGTCTCTTCCATCTAACGCTTGTGGGATTGCTTCAGCTTGTATCTGTGTTGGACGTTCGTAGCCCATTTCGTCAATTGCTTTAAGCAGCTCTTGGTTTAGATCGAGTTCTGCAAAGGTTCTGATCACTGTTGTTTCTCCACAAGCAATAAATGTTTCTGCCTCAAAAAGCAGACGATAAAAAAGAGTAGTCGGACATTATAGAAGCATTAGTGATTAGGATCACATGGTATTTGCTACATCTTGAGATAAAAATCTTTAGTGAGCGCAATAAATGCTTCGCTATAACCACTTTGATGGTGAATTGTAAGCGATTCGCGCTGCAAATCTTGCTCGCAAGCAGGATCTTTAGATAACTCAAATAGAATTCGGCTAGCCGGTTTCTTGTCTGTTGTTTTCACATCAAGGCGTTTTGCTAGATACCAACCACATTGCTCGGCAAGCTTGATAAAACCTTCCCCCTCAGGCGTCGGTAGGATGAAACTGGCAGTCGCGGCTTCAGTGGTTATCTCGAAACAACGCTGGGCAAGCGCTAAGTGATCCAAGCTGTCGGTGTGTCTGGCGGTGGCTCTTTGGCTTTGCTGCGCCTGTTCTCCAGAGTTGAAGTAGGGCGGGTTACAGATGATCGTATCAAACCTTTGTGGAAAGTCGGCTGTCAACACGCTGCCGTGATGAAGGGAGATGCGATCTTGCCAAGGCGACTGCTCAATATTGACTGTGGCAGCATTAATGGCGTGTTGATCAATATCTATCGCAGAGATTGAAGCATCTTCAAAACGCTGCGCAGCCATCAAAGCCAGCAGACCTGTCCCTGTTCCAATATCGAGTACACATGATCTTTGTGGCAGGCTTACCCACGCGCCAAGTAATACGCCATCGGTACTGACGGGCATGCCACTTTGTCCTCCGTAAATAGAGAATTTTTTGAAATTGAAGCTTTTGGTTTCGGTTTTTTTGTCTTTCATGAATGTTCTGGATATCGATATATTTTAAGTGATTAGCTCTAATGTTAATTAATTGTATGGCTCAATGTTCTATTTGAGAATTCATTGTTGTTAATTATGGTTAGTTTATAATTATGGCAATATTTCCATATCTAGTGGAATCCACTGCTTTTTGTTCTCAAATGCAAATTTATATGGTGTTTTTGTGTGGTGGCTTGCAGCTAGCCAGTTGTTTCGTCATTATGCGCGACTATTTTATAGATTGATTGGCAGCTTTGAGCTGTAACATTCATGTAAGCACAACATAAATTCATAAATATAATTAAGGATTATCTGTGAAACAGAGTCTAAAACTAACAGATATAATGGCATTGGGCTTTATGCTTTTTGCGTTTTTCTTGGGTGCGGGTAACATCATCTTCCCACCTCTAGCTGGCCAATTAGCTGGTGATCACTTCCTTCCAGCGATGTCTGGTTTTCTGCTGACTGCCGTTGGTCTGCCGTTAATCACTATCGTCGCGGTCGCAGTGGCTGGTGGCTCTTGGGGTCACTTAACTAAAGATCTTCCTAAGAAAGCAGCAACCATCATGGCTGTACTGATCTTTATCATTATCGGTCCTGCATTTGCTGCACCGCGTACTGGCCTTGTTGCCTATGAGATGGCGGTGAAACCGTTCTTCATCGATGCCTCTCAAGCTCACCTAACTCTCTTTTCGATTGCATTTTTTGCAGTAGCGATGTTCTTCTCATGGTCGCAAGGTAAGCTTATTGACGTCATTGGTAAGGTGCTAACACCTGCACTGTTCGTTGGTTTGGTTGTGCTGGCGATTGCTGTATTCGTTAACCCTCAAGGCGATATTCTTGCGGCTCACGGTGAGTACATCACTCAACCACTAACCAAAGGTTTCCTTGAAGGCTACAACACCATGGATACTTTTGCTTCTTTGATGTTTGGTATGCTGATTGTTGATGCGATTCGTAGCAAGGGCATTACTGACCGTGCAGCGACGACTAAGTACCTAATTAGCGCGGGTTGTATTGCCGCGGCTGGTCTAGCGTTTGTTTATATCTCTCTGTTCTTCTTGGGCGCAACAAGCGCAACAGTCGCAGCGGGTGCGGACAATGGCGGTGCTATCTTAAGCCTTTACGTTCAATCACTGTTTGGCCCATCAGGTCAGCTAGTGCTTTCAGTGATCGTATTACTGGCGTGTCTAACAACGGCGATTGGCCTTGTTTCAGCATGTTCTGATTACTTCAGCTCGCTAACGCCTTTGTCTTACAAGACTTGGGTAATCATTAATGGTGTAGCTTGTGCAACCGTAGCGAACGTTGGTCTTTCTCAACTGATTTCTCTGTCTGTTCCAGTACTGTTTGCACTGTACCCAGTCGCTATCGCGTTGGTTGCTCTGACATTCTTACGTAGCCGTTTCCCTAATCCAAAAGCGGCTTACCGCGTAGTGGTATTAGTGTCACTGCTGTTTGCTCTTATTGATGGCGCTAAAGTAGCGGGTGTAGACGTGTCTGCACTTAAGATGCTGCCACTGTTTGAGATCGGTATGGGTTGGTTGCTTCCAACAACGGCTGCAATCATCTGTATGTTCTTTGTTGGCAAGTCAACAGAACAAGAGATGGCTGAAGAGACTGTTTAATCTTCCGTTGAGATTAGATTGTCCTTCGAGATGAAATAGAAAAGGCCTCATTACTTCGCAGTAATGAGGCCTTTTTGTATTCTGTGGTCTTTTTATATCCAGCTAGTTACTTGGTTAGCTACTTAGCCGGGAGTACTTCTGTTTGGTTATAGCTTTTCGCTGTACTCAACCAGTACTTGCTCAACCCAGCTTGCGATACGGTCGTCGCTTAGCTCGTATTGTGAATCTTCATCAAGCGCCAAACCAACGAATTGAGATTTGTCTTCGGTTAACGCTTTAGACGCTTCGAACTCGTAGCTGTCATCGTTTGGCCAGAAGCCAACAAACTCTGCACCCGCGGTTTTCAGTTCATCATGCAATAGACCCATCGCATCTAGGAACCATTCGCCGTAGCCTTCTTGGTCACCCAAACCAAACAGAGCCACAACCTTGCCTTTCATAGGCGTGGTTGCGATGTCTTCCCACAGTTCATTCCAATCTTCTTGGATTTCACCGAAGTCCCAAGTCGAGATGCCCAGCAATAAAAGGTCGTAGTCCGCCATCAATGAAAGAGGGCTTTCTTTCACGTTATGGATATCAACTAGGTCTTCACCAATAATGCCGCGAATTTTCTCTGCTGCCATTTCTGTGTAGCAGGTGGTTGAGCCGTAAAATAATCCAATTTTCATAGCAAACGTTCGATTTTAATTTCAGATGGCGAATTCTAACCATAAATCGACTTCGATTGCAGCGATTATCCGCTCAAGTCGTAATTTTTATGGCATTCATATTTGCTCTGGCATACTCTCAAAACAGTTTCCAATATTGTGAGTAACACTATGCAGTCGCCTCAAGGGCAGAGCGCAGACCACGGTCTCGTTGAGCAGTTTTTAGATGCTATGTGGATGGAGCGAGGATTATCGGAGAATACGCTTGTCTCGTACCGTACCGATTTGTCCAAGTTATTAGCGTGGATGGAAAAGAACAATTACCGCCTCGACTTCATTAGCCTTTCAGGTTTACAGGATTATCAAGGCTGGTTAGCCGACGCCGATTTTAAGCAGACCTCTCGTGCCCGTATGTTGTCGGCGATTCGTCGCTTGTTCCAATATTTGCACCGCGAGAAAATCAGAGGCGATGATCCAAGTGCCTTGTTGATCAGCCCGAAGCTGCCGCAACGCTTGCCGAAAGATTTGAGCGAAGAACAGGTTGATGCTTTGCTCGATGCGCCAGATCCGAACGATCCGATTGAGCTTCGCGATAAGGCGATGCTTGAGTTACTCTATGCAACCGGTTTGCGTGTGACAGAACTGGTTAGCTTGACGATGGAAAACATCAGCCTAAGACAGGGCGTGGTGCGTGTTATTGGTAAGGGTGGCAAAGAGCGCTTAGTACCAATGGGCGAAAATGCGGTGGATTGGATAGAGACTTTTATTGAACAGGGTCGTCCACATCTACTTGGCGAAAACAGTTCTGATGTGGTTTTTCCGAGTAAACGCGCCAAGCAAATGACCCGTCAGACGTTCTGGTATCGTATTAAGCACTACTCGGTCGTCGCTGGTATCGACACAGAATTGTTGTCACCACACGTATTGAGACACGCTTTTGCGACGCATTTACTGAACTATGGCGCAGATCTCAGGGTCGTACAGATGTTACTTGGGCATAGTGACTTATCGACTACCCAAATTTATACTCACGTGGCGACTGAAAGGCTCAAGCAAATTCATGCGCAGCATCACCCACGTGCTTAAATCCATTTATTTTTAAGGTGAACTTAATGAGCGTATTACGCCGTCTTCCTCTACTAGCGCTTCCTCTTATGATTACTGCATGTAATGCATCAGAAGCGAAAGTAGAAACAACATCAACAGCCGTAGAAGCTGCTCCAGCTCAAGCTATTGATACAGCTGCGTTAACTAAGCGTTTTGAAAAAATCGGTATTAAGGTCGATAAGATTGTTCCTTCGGATATCGATGGTTTGTTAGAAGTTCAAACCAACAGCGGCATTATATTTTCTTCTCCAGAGGGCGATCACTTTCTAGCCGGTACACTTTACTCTTTAGATGAAAACGGTAAGTTCAGTGATGTTTTGGCTGAGCGTCAAGCTCCGCTGAATGCTGAAAAAGTCGCGGCGATGTCGGATACGGTTATTGAATACAAAGCCGATAACGAAAAGTATGTTGTGACGGTATTTACTGACATTACGTGTGGCTACTGTGTTCGTCTGCACAGCCAAATGCAGGGCTACAACGATCTGGGTATTACCGTTCGTTACATGGCTTACCCACGCCAAGGTGCGACAGGGCAAGTTGCCGATCAAATGGCAGCAATCTGGGCTTCAGATGATCCAAAAACAGCGATGCATGACGCTAAAGTAAATCGTCAAATGCCAGCGTCTGGTAAAGATCTAGCAGAGCAAAAGCAGATCATTGCTAAACAGTACCAATTAGGTCGTGAGCTTGGCATCAATGGCACACCGGCTATCGTGCTAGCAAGTGGTGAGTTGGTGAGTGGTTACTTACCGCCAGCACAACTTCTTCAACGTTTAGAGCAATAATTTCGTTTTCTGTATTGCCAATTTATCCCCCATGTTTTTGATTTAAGGAGTGGCCTGATTGATATCGGGCCCATTTTTATATGATAGAGATCCAACGCCGTCCTGAGGTCGACATTTCAGTCTTACCTGCTCACTTACCTGACTTGTTAAAGCGCATTTATGTGAGTCGTGGAATCGACAGTGCCGACCAACTAGAGACAGCAGCGAAAGGCTTGCACTCTTATCAAAAACTGGGCGGCATTGATGCTGCGGTTGAGCTGTTGTTCAAAGCTATTCAGCAGCAAAAACGCATCATCATTGTTGGTGACTTTGATGCCGATGGCGCGACCAGCTCGGCGCTGTCTGTTTTAGCGTTACGTATGCTCGGCAGCTCTAACGTCGACTATCTGGTACCAAACCGTTTTGAAGATGGTTATGGCTTGAGCCCTGAGGTTGTTGAACAGGCAATCGAGCTTGGTGCTGAAGTGATCATGACGGTCGACAACGGTGTATCTTCAATTGAAGGTGTTCGCTTTGCTAAAGAGAAAGGGCTAGAGGTTCTGGTTACCGATCATCACTTGCCGGGCAATGAACTGCCAATGGTCGATGCTATGGTTAACCCAAACCTTGAAAGTTGTGCTTTTCCTTCGAAAGCCCTAGCGGGGGTTGGTGTCGCTTTTTACCTGATGATGGCATTGTGTGTTCACATGCGTAAATTGGGTTGGTTTGCAGAGCGCGGCATGACAGAACCTAAGTTGATGGAACTGATTGACCTTGTGGCGCTGGGTACGGTTGCCGACGTGGTTCCACTCGATGAAAACAACCGAATTTTAGTTCATCAAGGTTTGCAACGTATTCGTGCGGGTAAAGCTCGTCCGGGCATTCAAGCCTTGATCGAAATTGCTAAGCGAGACGCTAAGCGTTTGGTGGCGTCTGACTTTGGCTTTGCTCTTGGTCCTCGTATCAATGCAGCTGGTCGATTAGACGACATGTCTTTTGGTGTTGAGCTGCTAATGAGTAACAACATCCATGCGGCTCGTCGAATGGCGAGTGAGTTAGATGGCTTGAACCAAACACGTAAAGAGATCGAAGAGGGTATGAAGCAAGAAGCGATGGCTTTTTGTGAGCGCCTTGAATTTGGTAAAGACGACCTACCTTCTGGCTTGGCACTATTCCAACGTGATTGGCACCAAGGTGTGATTGGTATTTTGGCTTCGCGTATCAAAGACAAATACCACCGCCCAGTGATTGCGTTTGCAGATGGCGGCGAAGGCAGTATCAAAGGTTCATGTCGTTCAATTCCGGGTCTGCACATGCGTGATGCATTGGACCGAATTGATACTCAAAACCCTGGCTTGATTCTTAAATTTGGTGGCCACGCAATGGCGGCTGGTTTAACCATCATGGAAAAGGACTTTGAACGCTTCAGCAAGCTGTTCAATGATGTGGTGAAGAATGAACTTGGAGAAACAGCACTGAAGGGCATTATCTTGTCTGATGGTGAGCTGTTACCAGAAGAGTTCTCGATGCACACCGCTGAAACGCTGCGTTCAGGTGGCCCGTGGGGACAAGCTTTCCCTGAGCCAATCTTCGATGGTGAGTTTAAAGTGCTGCACCAAAAGCTGGTGGGTGAAAAGCACCTTAAGCTGATGCTTGAGCCGCTCTACAAAGGCCACCCAACCAATGTGATGATTGACGGTATTGCCTTTAACGTCGACCTACGTCGCTGGCCTGATGCATCAGTAAAAACCGTTCATCTTGCATTTAAGCTCGATATCAACGAATTTCGCGGCAACCAATCGTTGCAGCTGATGATTGATCATATCGAAGCCAAATAGTGATTTTGGGCTCAATAATGCTCATCATATAGTGCCAAATTCAACAAGCTCTGTTCAAAAACAGGGCTTGTTTTCCTTCCTGCCCTTACAAAATTTACGTGTTTTTTATGCCTGTCAATTTTATATCCCATTAAGTTGTTGAATCTTGGTTCACCACTCTAAAAAATTCTGTATCTCCGTCACACTTTTGAGTACAATTCTTCGGTTAAATTCTACTCATAAATGATGAGCTAAAATGTTTGAAATCAATCCTATAAAAAACCGTCTGCAGGATGTGTCTGAGCGCACAAATATCCTGAGGGGGTATCTTTGACTATGACGCTAAGAAAGAGCGTCTAGAAGAAGTAAACGCAGAATTAGAACAACCGGATGTATGGAACGAACCTGAGCGTGCTCAAGCGCTAGGTAAAGAACGTTCTGCATTGGAAGCGGTAGTAGAAACGATCGACCAACTTGACCAAGGTGTTGAGGATGTTGATGGCCTATTAGAGCTTGCGGTTGAAGAAGAAGATCAAGAAACGTTCGATGAAATTGAACCAGAACTGGCCGAGCTTGAAGCTAAGCTAGAGAAGCTGGAATTCCGTCGTATGTTCTCTGGTGATCACGATGCATCAGATTGCTACATCGATTTACAGTCAGGTTCGGGCGGTACAGAAGCTCAAGACTGGACTTCAATGATGTTGCGCATGTACTTACGTTGGGCAGATTCGAAAGGCTTCAAGACTGAAGTTATCGAAGTGTCGGATGGTGATGTTGCTGGCCTTAAAGGCGCAACGGTACGTATTTCTGGTGAGTATGCTTACGGTTGGTTACGCACAGAGACTGGTGTTCACCGTCTAGTTCGTAAGTCACCATTTGATTCAAGTGGTCGTCGTCATACTTCATTTGCATCTGCGTTTATCTATCCTGAGATTGATGACAACATTACGATCGACATTAATCCTTCTGACCTACGTATTGACGTATACCGTGCCTCTGGCGCTGGTGGTCAGCACGTAAACACCACGGAATCAGCGGTACGTATTACTCACGTTCCGACTAACACTGTGGTTCAGTGTCAGAATGACCGTTCGCAGCATAAGAACAAAGATCAAGCGATGAAGCAGCTACGTGCTAAGCTTTTTGAACTTGAGATTCAAAAACAAAATGCTGAAAAACAAGCGAGCGAAGAGACGAAATCAGACATCGGTTGGGGCAGTCAAATCCGCTCTTACGTGCTGGATGATTCTCGTATCAAAGATTTACGCACTGGCATCGAAAACCGTAATACTCAAGCGGTTCTTGACGGTGACTTAGACAAGTTTATTGAAGCTAGCCTGAAATCAGGTCTGTAAGCTTTATCAACTATTAAGCTTTACCAATAATATTGGTAAAAATGCCTATATTTGCAAAAATATAGCGGTCCAAATTTTAAAAGCAGGGTACATCTCTAATGACTGATGCTGTTCAAAACGAAAACGCACAAGAAGCTTCTTCACCTGAAGAGAACAAACTAATCGCTGAGCGCCGCAGCAAGCTGGATCACATCCGCCAAAACTGCAAAGCTAACGGTCACCCAAATGACTTCCGTCGTGAGCACCTAGCTGGCGATCTTCAAGCGGAATTCGGTGAGAAGACTAAGGAAGAGCTAGAAGAGCTTAACCACATCGTTGCGATCGCTGGTCGTGTTATGGCGAAGCGTGGTCCATTCCTTGCGATTCAAGAAACTTCTGGTCGTATCCAAGCATACGCAGCGAAAGACGTTCAAAAAGTACTGAAAGAGAAGTACCAAGGCCTAGATATCGGTGACATCATCGGTGTTAAAGGTGCGCTTCACAAATCAGGTAAAGGCGACCTTTACGTGAACATGGAAGAGTTTGAATTGCTGACTAAAGCACTTCGTCCTCTACCAGAGAAGTTCCACGGTCTAACTGACCAAGAGATGCGTTACCGTCAGCGTTACGTTGACCTAATCGTGAACGAAGATTCTCGTAATGCATTCATCGTGCGTTCTAAGCTTGTATCTTCAATCCGTAACTTCATGAGCGCGAAAGGCTACCTAGAAGTTGAAACGCCAATGATGCACGTGATCCCGGGTGGCGCAACTGCACGTCCGTTCATCACTCATCACAATGCACTAGACATCGACATGTACCTACGTGTTGCACCAGAGCTTTACCTTAAGCGTCTAGTGGTGGGTGGTTTTGACCGTGTATTCGAGATCAACCGTAACTTCCGTAACGAAGGTCTATCTCCACGTCACAACCCAGAATTCACAATGATGGAATTCTACCAAGCGTACTCTGACTACAAAGACCTTATGGATCTGACAGAAGAGATGCTAAGCACGGCAGCAATGGACGTTCTTGGTTCTACTTCTATGCCTTACGGTGACGAAACGGTTGAGTTCGGTGGCACTTACGCTCGCATGAGCATGTTCGATGCAATCAAACACTACAACCCTGAGCACGCTGAGATTCAAGCGCTAACAGAAGCAGACCTACAAGACCGTGAAAAGATGGTTGCTATCGCAAAATCTGTACACGTAGACGTAGAAACGTTCTGGACATGTGGTCAGCTTCTAGAAGAGATCTTTGGTGAAACGGCTGAGCCTCAGCTAATTCAACCAACGTTCATCACTGGCTACCCAGCGGACATCTCTCCTCTAGCTCGTCGTAGCGATGACAACCCGTTCTTCACAGACCGTTTTGAGTTCTTCATCGGTGGCCGTGAAGTTGCGAATGGTTTCTCTGAGCTTAACGATGCACAAGACCAAGACGAGCGTTTCAAAGCGCAAGTTAACGCGAAAGACGCGGGTGATGACGAAGCGATGTACTACGATGCAGACTACATTACTGCACTAGAGCACGGCCTACCGCCAACAGCGGGTCAAGGTATCGGTATCGACCGTCTAGCAATGCTATTTACAAACACGCACACAATCCGTGACGTGATCTTGTTCCCGGCAATGCGTCCACAGGCGTAATTCTCGCTTATAGGGCGTAACAGCCTATGTAATTAAAAAGCCACCTTCGGGTGGCTTTTTCTGTTTTGGGGCTTCAAAACCTAGTCTGTACCGCACTCTTGATTCGAAAAATCGTTATTTCTGACATAGTCTTACTATTGAGACATAAAATCTAAGATAGTCTCACTACTATACGTCTCTGCGCTGAATACGCTCTCGCGGCATTTTGTCGAACGATGAAGCAGTGACTCGTATTAGTCTGATTTAAATAAAAATAGAATAAGGAAGAAGGATGGGAACTCAATTTAAGATGGATTCCTTACCAGGTTCTCTTATCGTCGTTGGTGGTGCGTACGAACCCTGGTTATCAGTGTTAGAACAAGTGGGTTGGCAGTGTACCCAGTGTGCAGATTTACGAAAAGCCGATGCCTTGATTGCTGATATTGGCCCATGTATTGGTATTGTCGATCTTAGTCATGATGAGTTCAGTCTCAACGGTATTGCTAACCTTGTGAGCAATAACAAGCAGGTGAGATGGCTCGCCTTTATCCGTGAATCTCAATTAAGCTCTGATACGATCTGCCAGTTTATCGTCAACTTCTGTATCGACTTTTTCACGGCACCAATCCCAGATGCTCAATTGCTGAGTACCATTGGTCACCAACTGGGTATGCTTAAGCTTGAGCAGAAGGTATGGCCAAACTACGGCATCAATAACAACATGGGACTGCTAGGCGATTCTGTGGCCGTGAAGCGCTTGAGAGACCAAGTAAAGCGTATTGGGCCGACTGATGTCAGTATCTTGATTTATGGCGAGAGTGGGGCTGGTAAAGAGACGATTGCACGCTCGATTCATCAAAATTCGTCGCGAGCACAGAAACCATTTTTAACGGTTAACTGTCGTGCCTTGTCTGAAATGAGAATAGAGGCCGAGGTGTTTGGCATATCAGCACAGTCAGCGACTGCGCCTTGTATGTTGGAAGAAGCCGATGGCGGAACCATCTTGCTTAATGATGTTTTAGCGATGCCACGCAATCAACAACTGAACCTGTTGCGCTTTCTACAAGAAGGTAAGATTGAAACTGCGAATGGACCTAAATCTGTCGATGTGCGTATTCTGGCCGCGAACTCCTCTGATATCGAGAAGGCGTTGATCGAGGGCGACTTCAATGAAGAGCTTTATCACTATATCAATGTTCTGCGTATTCATGTTCCAAGCTTAAAAGAACGTGTGAGCGATATTTCTGTGTTAGCGAATCATTTCTTACGTGAGTACTCGAAAGAGTTTAATGCTCAGGCTAAGAGTTTCTCAGAGGATGCTATTCGTTCAATGAATCGCTACCACTGGCCAGGCAACGTTCGTGAGCTGATGAATCAGATAAAGCGTGTTGTTCTGATGTCGGATGCCGTGATCATAGAAGATCACCAACTTGATTTACCAAAACAGAATGATGAGCGCCGCAGTCTTAAAAGTATCCGTGAGCGTTCAGAGCGAGATGCGTTGCTGATTGTTCTGGAATCTTATGGTGGTCAAGTATCGTTGGCCGCTAAGGAGCTTGGAGTTTCGCGTGCAACCATGTACCGATTGCTGAACAAACATAGCCTGATTTCTGAAGGTGTTGTTTAGAGCTCTCTATTCATTGATTCTATCCAGTTAGTGTAAATCTAAGAGCCACGCATGATGCGTGGTTTTTTTATATCCATTGCTACAACTTCTCGTTGATCGTTGATCGTT